>CAYJSX010000061.1:0-7077 GCA_964372575.1 uncultured Planctomycetia bacterium | reverse complement strand
CCTCCTTTAAAGATCGGCTTATCACTCACCCCGGCACTAATCAGACCCAAGGTCGCGAGAAACACCTTTACTTGGATGCACAAGAAGCTCAACGTCTGAGTACCCTAGCAGAGAATCGGCGCAAAGAATGGGCCCGGCATGAAGCCCTCCATTTGACCCAACCGAGCTTAAGTGAAGCTGAAGCGCAACACCAAGCTCCGATTGATGATCTCTTGGCCGACTTGCAACGTATTCGAGTTGAGGAACAACTTCCCATGGTAGTCAAAGAAGCCCTAGTTGTTTCCCAACAGCAGATTCCGGATGGGGACAAGCGGTACATGCTTCAGTTGGTTCAAAAGGGCAAGCGTTCTGCTGGAGAGGTAGCGACTGCCATCTCGTCAGCCTTGAATCTTCAAATGTCTCCTGGGGAATTGCTCAAATCGGCCGAGCGGTATCATCTTCCGGTTCCCATGACCGTCGATCTTGTGGAACTTTCCAAGACTCACGGAACAGATCTGGGCCACGTCGGTAAATGGATGCGTCAGATTTTCGCTGTGGAACGATCCGGCGGACCCAAGGACAAAGAAAGGACGAAAGATTGGGAAGCTGCTCCATTGGAGGTAAGGGAAGAGGTCATCGAGACTACCGGCGAGCTTGTTGGGCTTTGGAAGGAGCTTCGCCAGAATTACGAAGGTTCCGAGCAGGTTCCTTTTAGTCGGGTTCTCGAACTTTACAACGCGATCCGGAGTCTTCAAGAGACAGAAGAAGCCCTGAGAGCGTTGTTTGATACGCCTCTGACTCCGAGGGAGGCCAGGCGCAGATACCCCTACTGGAATCGGCTTCAGGATCTGTTAAAACGAATCCAGGAATCCGGCGGCTATCGTTCTCACCTGCTTGATATGTTTGAAGCAGAACCGGAGGACTACGAAACTGGTTGGGATGTGGAGGGCGAAGGAGCTGGCCTTGAAGAAGGTCCAGCTACAGTGCTTACGGCACTTGGGCGGTCTTTAACAATAGAGCAGAACGCCATTGTCAACGAAGCGATTAAGAGACTGGCCCCTATTCGCTTTATCTGGGGACCACGTAACCCATACAGTTCTCTTCAGGAGGAAGATGTCCGTCTAATTGACCCGGAGAATAAACTCAGTGAAGCAGGTATCGATCTCTATCGTTTGGATTTTCTAAATGAGATGATCCGCACGGTTGCTGCAGAGCGAGGAGTCCATTTTCCGCCAGACTTCATCATCGCTCATCCTTGGGAAAAAGGGAAGTCGCTCTATATTGACACATCCGCTATGACAGCCATTCGATCTATGCCGTTAGAACTTAGGAGTACATTTGCTCGCTATGAGGCGCTTCGCTTTGCATCCCCGGATTTAAGTCGGGAAGAGGCCTATGCAAGAGTACCCATTGCAGATGTGCTCCAAGCGCTTCATCAGAATCCGCACCGAATATTTGCCCACTCTACCACTGCGAATCTCGGAATGAATATCCGGAGGAAAGCGGGTGCTCCTCTAGAAACTGCTGTCCTATCGAACGTATGGCTTGATACCCAGTTTGTTCGATTAAAGGGAAAAGTAAAGGAGATCGACGATTTTATTGCAAAGTGGAATCTGCCGGCCAGAATCGATCAGGCCGTCAAGATAAGGATTCTCATTGGAGAGTTACAGAGATACTTTGGCTATCCGGCTTATTTTCAGATCAATCTGGGAGTCCATCTTGACGTTCCGTTAAAGCTTGAGCTGGAAGAATTGACCATCGATGGCTCCCTTCTTGCCTTACCGGAAAACGAGTTTAAGGCGGTGGCTGTGCAGTCATTGAGCCACATGAACTTGAGTAACTCTATTGCCATTGAGGATCCATTAGCCCGAGAGCTGGTTGCCTATTTCGAGGAGGCCAAGGGTTTGTTGAGAGATGAGCCGACTAGCGAAGTGCTTCTATCGGCTTTAGTTCATCTGGACAGCCAAGGATGGGAAACAGTACCTCACGTGCGCTATTTGAAAGCTCTTGAGAAAGCCAAGGAGGACCGCGCAATACGAAAGGTTCTGGATTCAAGTCTCTATGATTCTCTCCCCAGGTCGGAACGCTATCCTAAGCAAGATCAGTTCCAAACTGCTTTGAAGAGCCGGCTGACTAAGGGAAGCCAATTAATTCCTGAAGAAATTATCCAAACGGCTTATGGCGCATTACCGGGAAGCCCTAACGCCTCGCAGCTTCACCAAATCAGGTACTTTGTTCCAACAATCCAGGAGGTGTTACGGGTTACGCAATTACGCCCTGAAATCCCCTACGAGTCCGCTTGGGCTCTTTTAAATGCGAATCGCGGGTTTCTGTTGGGAATGCGAGTTTATGGGTGGCAGTAGGCTAATTTTCATCTTTCTTTATGGGCACCAGAACAGCTACTTGATGACCTGAGTCAGGGAACAAAGTCGCTTATCTATTGTTGCATCTCAGGACGTCCGCCGAAGAAAGGTTCAAAGCAAGAGTTTAAGGAATATTTGGAGTATATGGAAGCAGTCCATCCAGTCTACGTTGTGCAGACTTTAATTGGACGGGCTGGCGTAAAAGCTGCTCTAGGAGATTTGAATTGGCAGGAAGGGCTTGTACTTTTCTCTCGGATAACGGAGAAAGTTCTTCATGCAAAGGGAATCCAGTGGCAGAAAGCCGAGCGGACTTTTATGGCAGCTTTGAGTCCTGCGGCGAGGACGCTTGTAGAAGGTGTTCAGGTTGGGAGATGGTCAGACGGGGCGGATTACCTTCTGCAAGGTGGAGATCCTCAAGCAGTGATGGAATTGCTCGTTTTTATCCAGGGTGTCGATTTTGCCACTCCAGAGGATTTCACGGACAATCGGGGATTGCGACTCCACTTGTTTGATGGAGCTAAACATGCTCTTGTGGGGAAGGTGATCGAAAGGTGGGGAGTTGCTTTGGGAGGATTACTACGCGGTGCAGAACCAGAACCAGAACCAGAACCAAGGCGTTTTATTGATACCTATAGGGATCAATTTAGAATTGCTGTTGCAAATGTAGAGGATCGGGCCCTGACTCAAAAAGGAGCTCTTCTTGGGGCAGTTCTGCTCCTCAAGAAACATCTAGGGGAGTCCTCTTCTCAAGATTTACTGGCTGAAATGAGGGGGACACTGGATGCGGCTTGGCCGGTGATTCTAGCTGTAGATCCTTACGACTCGTCCACCCAGTTCATGGTGGAGCGATCTGCATTCCGTTATCTAACCAGCCTCAGGGACCCTGCTTCCTTAGACTTTCTCTCTAAGGGACTTGCCCAGTATCTCCAAGCAAAGACGAGAACCGTACCCAATACATATCCCTATGCGAGGGCGAGACTGAGTGCGGGCGGTTATGCCCAGACTCTTTCAACCATTGCGAGGTACGTTCTCTTGTACGAGATCCCAGCTAAGGATTCGACTCAAAGGACCACTGATTTTACGAATGCACTCAATGGGTATCCAGAAGCAACACGGAAACAGGTTCTCTCAGACATGGTCCCGACACCCGCTGATTTTGAGCAGACCCTCTCCAAGGTTACCGATCCAGCCCTAAAGACGTATCTTCTGGTGAATCTGCCGGCCGCATTGGTTTCAGACCATTTAGCGCACATTGATGCGGATCGGGTACGAACTCTCTTTTCCGGGATCGATCCCAAAGTGGTTAGGCCCATTATCGACAAGATGAAAGAGGGACGTCGAGGATTGGACATCCTCCACAGGCAGGTTTACGAACGGTTCGTTGCCAATTTCCCTCAAAGGGTCGACAATTACCGGGAAGGTGGAACTCTCGAAAATCACTATGCGATGCTGGGAGTTCCTCGCTCAGCTAATCCTGAGATGTTGAAGAGGACCTATCGCCTGCTTGCCTTTGCTTATCACCCGGACCGGTTTACCACAGAAGGGCAAGAAGCGGTCAATAGAGCCCAAGAGAAAATGGGAAATATTAGCAAGGCTTATGACACTCTCAGTGACGACGCCCTTCGCATAGAATACAACGGAAAAATTCCCAACAAAGCGTATCTCTATCCTTCCAAGGCCTGGTATTCCGAGATTCCTCCCGGCACTCCTGAACCGCCAGAGGTTGGGGGTACAAAGGGACCGGGTTCTCAAGCTGGATTGGAGGAGCCGACTGCAAAGGAGGAGGTCCGGGAGACAATTCGGAAGCTAAGGACCGGCACTCCACGCCAACGCGAGAAGGCTCTGGACCAGATCGGGCAATGGATGAATCCACCTGTATCTACTCTTGTTCAACGGGGAGAATTGCTTGTAGAGGCGCTTGTACTTAACCTTACCTTCCCAACTCCGAAAGTACGAAAAGGTGTCAAACGCAGTTTCATCACCGCTGTCCAAAAGCAGATTGACCCAAAGGCGTTGTCCGTTGCAGTACCAACCGTTGTCAGCTTCCTTGCACATCCAAAGACCGAAGTGCGGCAGGTAGCCTGGGAGACTCTTACGGCAGTTGCCAAACAGGGGCTTCGAGATGTGTTACCCGCCGTGGCTCCGGCTATCTCCGAATATCTAACACACCCTGATCCAGCCATTCGTCAATTCGCCCAGCAGATCATTGCCCAACTGGCCCAGAACGCTCAAACAGATCCTCGACTGCTGACTCCAGCAGCCGAGGCCACCGTAGTGAACTTAAACCACGAAAATCACGGTGTGCGCGGAGCTGCTCAGGATACTATCACTGCTTTTGCCCAACGAGGCATCGCTCCTGAAGTTCTACCGAATGCCGTCAACTTCTCTGTGGAGAACTTCAGGCGGGACAAATCTGTAGCCGCTCTCAAAACCTTGGCAGCTTTTGCCAAGGCCCATGTTTCTCCTGAGACTCTACCTGGTGCAGTTGACCTTTTAATAGCCAACCTCATCCCAAGCAACGCTGATTCGCTCCGCGTAGAAATTTTCAAGACCTTTGGTGTATTCGCTGAAAACGGTATCGCTCTGAACGAACTGCCTAAGGCGATAACCCCGTTGTTAAACAGTGTCGGTCACGACAACTCATCGGCAATCCGCAAAGCCGCCCAGGAGACATTGACTGCTTTCGCTAGAGCCGAGCTTGCTCCAAAAGTTCTGGCGACTACGATCAGACCTTCTGTGGCGAATCTTACCAGCCCGGACTATGAGGTCCGGAAAGCTGCACAGCGAATTCTCATTCCATTGGCGGACAAAGAGTCCCTTCAAGAATCCCTGTTAGTCGCTGTTCCAACCATCATTGGTTACTTGAGACATTCGAAGTCTGAAATCCAGCGGAGTGCTCAGGAAACACTCCTTGCCATCAGCGGCCGTGAGATCTTTCGCCGTCCGATGGAAGCCGCCGGTATTACTCCTGCAGACCTGGGAGTCCAAACGAATTTAAGTTGGGCTCAGCTGGGGCCGTTTATCCACGCCTCGAACCGACTCCTGATGTTCGAGCCGTACGGGGAGCTTACTCTTGGGGCTAAAGCGGCCATTCGGAGGATCATTCTTCGGGAAGCCCGGTCTGCTCCGTCTGCTGAGGCCCTGACGAATACTGCCCAGGCCTGGGCGGCTCATTTCGCCCGCTTGGAAGCTTTGGACCAGGCTTTGAGCCTCCCCTCTACCGGAACAGAGTTGCATTTGCCATCCGAAAGTCAGGAAGAAGAGCAAAGGTTAATTCAGGCTGCAATTAAGATGGCCAGCGACGTCGGCGAACATCACTTGCAGCCGGCCCAACGAGAAGCCACTGGCCAATTAGACGTTCGTTTGCTTCCGGCTTATCCCGCCACGTTCTCTCGACTCCTTCAGCTTTTCCTGGAAATGCCAGAGATGGAGAAATTCCCACTCATTGGGGCTCACTACAGCCTCGGAGTCGATCTGAAAGAATCATTGACCACCTTAGCTCTCGTTCTCTTCTACGGCGACCTGATTCATCCATGGCTTCCTCATCCTCGAGACACAGCGGACGTTGGTTTCCCAGGAGTTTATACCTACCGGGGAGCCACGTTGGATCCGAAAACTGGGCAACTGCTGGGCAATGCTCTGCAGTCCAATCTTCATCTTCGCCCATTAAGGGTGCTGGAGAATGTTTCTATAGGGAAAGGGGAATCTATCCTTCAGCCATTAGAACTCTTCCCACAGGACTTGGAAAAATCCGCCTGGCTCGCTGCAGCTGCCAAGGCGCCTCCCGACAGTTCCTTGGGCCAGATTTTCCGAAGCTTCAGAGATAGCTGGCACGAATGGGTGACCAACTTCCAGAAACCTGGGCTTCTTGAAGCTGTTCAGGAGGCAGAGCAAGCTATTGCTACTAGAGGAGGCAGTCAGGGGGTCAGCGACGCTTTGGATAAAGCCAGTGCCATGATTTACGAAGCCATTTATGGAATTTCACCAAGAGTTGTTGCCCAACAGCAGGTTCAAACCCCTGCTCCCGAGAACTTGGTCAGGGCTGAACCGCGTCGTCAAGCTCTTGCTCAGCTTGTTGACAACACCATAAAACAGGTGCAGTCCAACCTCATGCCGGGGCAGGAAGTTCAGCAGATTCTACTGGCTTACCGCCAGGCCGGCACGCTGGAAGAGCTCAATAGAGTTTATCCTCAGGCACTCCGGACATTGATAAAAGCCGTATTCGAAACGCAACGCCATCCTTTGCTCGAAGAAACTCAACTCCTTAAGCTCTTAGACGCCCTAGACCATGAGCAAGCGAGTAGGATCCAAGAGGTTTTGAGAGGAATGGAAACCGCGAGCGGCTTGGAGGAAACGATTCCAGATGTTCTTCCAGGGCAGAGCGCCCGGGAAATTATCGAGCAGCAAGGAGGAATGGTTCCTGGAGCGGCGCAACAGATGGCTGGCCAACTCTATGCCAGCCGTCCAGAGGTGCAAAGGACCCTCCAGGCTAATGATGGGAGGATTGAACTCTCTGCGGAGATTGCTGGAAAATTAAGCGGAAGATCGGATGCTTTGGGTGGGCTATTGATTTCTGGATCTGCAGCCGATCTTCCCGCTGAAGATTTCATGGTGATCGCCGACTCTGATTTAAGCAACCCCGCGGCTCAGCGAGTCCTGGCGTGGATTCCGGGAGGATCTGATTCCCAGCACGTTGCCAAGACCTTACGATTCTTAAAAGCAGGACCCAATCAGA
>CAYJSX010000060.1:0-7219 GCA_964372575.1 uncultured Planctomycetia bacterium | reverse complement strand
TGTGGAGGATCCCGGTCACGTTGGGCGGAGGGATCACAATGGTGAAGGGAGCGCCAGGGGCAGAAAGGTCCGGCTTGAAGAAGCCACTCGTCTCCCAATGGGCGTACCAGCGGGACTCCACCTCGTGGGGATTGTAGACCGACGGCAGGCCCATCAGGGGCCTCCCGTCATCGCGAGCCCCCCTTCTTGCTTTCGCAAGAAAGCAGGGGGGCGAAGCGATCTCGCTGTAAGATTGCTTCGTCGGCCCGGCGGGCCTCCTCGCAATGACACGTTGTCAATCGCTTTTTCGGTCTTTGAGGAGCTTGTACTCGATCGAATCGACGAGGGCTTGCCAGCTGGCCTCGATGATGTTCTCGCTCACCCCAACGGTCCACCAGGACTCTTGGGCATCCTGAGATTGGATCAAGACGCGCACCTTGGCCGCTGTGCCGGCCTGGCTCTCCAAGACCCGAACCTTGAAGTCCACCAGGTGCATCTGGCTTAAGGCGGGGTAAAACTCCACCAGCGCCTTCCGGAGCGCCCGGTCCAGGGCATGGACCGGCCCGTCCCCCTCGGCCGCGGTGTGTTCGGTGACTCCATCCACCTTGAGCTTGATCGTCGCCTCGGAGGTGAGCTTTCCATCTGTTCTCTTCTCCACCACCACCCGGAAGGCCTCCAGCTCAAAGAAGCGCTTGAAGCGCTTGTAGGCCCGGCGCATCAGGAGCTCCAGGGAACCCTCGGCCACCTCGTAGTGGTAGCCCTTGGACTCGAGGGCCTGGATCATCTTGGCAAAACGCTTGGCCTTGTTCGTGTCGCCGGAGGCATCCAGCTGAAGCGCCCTGGCCCGGTGCAAAACGGTGGACTTGCCCCCCAGCTCTGAGACCAGCAGGCGCCTGCGGTTGCCGAGGGTCGCGGGATCGGTGTGCTCGTAGGTCCTGGGATTCTTCATCACGGCGTTGATGTGAACGCCTCCCTTGTGGGCAAAGGCGGAGTTGCCCACAAAGGGCTGGTGATCGTCTGGGTGCATGTTGGCCACCTCGGCCACAAAGTGGGAAACCTCGGTCAGGGTCGCGAGCCGCTCTCGCGCCACACAGGGGTAGCCCATTTTGAGCTGGAGGATCGAGAGGGTCGAGCAGAGGTTGGCGTTTCCGCAGCGTTCCCCGTAGCCGTTCACCGTGCCTTGAACCTGGATGACTCCGGCCTCGACCGCCGCGACCGAGTTGGCCACCGCCAGCTCCATGTCGTTGTGGCAGTGGATTCCTAGGGGAATCGAGACCCTCCCCTTCACCTGATCGATCACCTGGTGAACGGTGCTGGGCATGGAGCCCCCGTTCGTGTCGCACAGGATCAAGGTAGCTGCACCAGCCTCGGCAGCGACGACCAGCGTCTTTAAGGCGTACTCTGGATTTTCCCGGAAGCCGTCGAAGAAGTGCTCGGCATCGTAGAAGACGGTCCGTCCGTGCCTGCGCAGGAAAGAAATGGTCTCGGCGATCATCCGAAGGTTCTCCTCCAGGGTAACCCGCAGGGCATCCCGGACATGGAGGTCCCAGCTTTTGCCGAAGATCGTGACCGCCTGGGTGCCGGCGGCCAGGAGCTTTTTCACCTGTGCGTCCTTGGCCACGGCGGTGTCGGCTCGCCGGGTGGAGCCAAAGGCGGTGACGTCGGCGTTCTTCAGCTTGAGCCTCTTCACCTTGCGGAAGAACTCCATCTCCTTCGGATTCGAGGCCGGCCAGCCGCCCTCGATGTAAGGGATTCCCAGCTCATCGAGCTTGGCCGTGATCCGGAGCTTGTCCTGGACCGACAGAGAGATCCCCTCGGTCTGCGCTCCGTCGCGCAGCGTCGTATCGTATAAGACGACACTCCTTTCCGTCATGATCTTCTTTTGGCCACCTTCTCGGTGATCGGCTTGACGCCCAGTTTATCCAACTGAAAGGCGTCGTGGATCGCCCGAACCGCCTTCGCCGCCTGATCCTTGCGGATGACACAGGAGATCTTGATCTCCGAGGTGGAGATCATCTCGATGTTGATCGACTCCTTCGCCAGGGCCTGGAACATCCTGGCGGCAATCCCGGAGTGGGAGCGCATCCCCAGCCCCACCACCGACACCTTGGCTACACCGTCGTCGTGGATCACCTTGCCGGCCTTCACCTCCGCCGCCACCCGACGGGCCACCCGCAAAACCTTCTTCAAGTCCTGGCGCGCCACCGTGAAGGAGACGTCGGTGTAGCCGGTGCGGCTCACGTTCTGAACGATCATGTCCACATTGACCCGCGAGTCCGAGATCCGGGTGAAGATTCTCGCCGCGATGCCGGGCCGGTCCGGCACGTCGCAGATCGTCACCTTCGCCTCGTCCTTCTGGACGGTCACCCCAGAGACGACCACATCTTCCATCGCTTTGACCTCCTTCGAGATGATGGTTCCGGTACGCCGGGTGAAGCTGGAACGGATGTGGAGCGGTACCTCGTGCTTCTTGGCCATCTCCATGGACCTCGCCTGCATGACCTGGGCCCCCAAGGAAGCAAACTCCAGCATCTCGTCGTAGCTGATCGCGGGCAGCTTGCGCGCGTTGGGCACCAGCCGGGGGTCGGCCGTGTAGACCCCTTCCACATCGGTATAGATCTCGCAGATCTTGGCGTTGAGCGCCCGGCCCAGCGCCACGGCGGTCAAGTCCGAGCCGCCCCGGCCCAAGGTGGTGATCTCCCCATCCTCGGTCGTTCCCTGGAAGCCAGCCACGATCACCGTGTTGCCCCGGTCCAGGGCCTCCTGAATCTTCTGGGCGCTCACCTTCTGGATGCGCGCCTGCGTATGGGAGCGGTCGGTCACAATCCCCACCTGCGCCCCGGTAAAAGAGATCGCCTTGAGCTTCAGATCCCGGATCGCCATCGCCAGCAGGGCCGAGGAGACCTGCTCGCCGGTGGCCAGGAGCATGTCCAGCTCCCGGTCCGAGGGATTCCTGGAGACTTGAGCGGCCAATTCCAACAGCTCATCGGTGGTATCTCCCAGCGCGGAGACCACCACCACCACCTGGTGGCCCGCCTTGCGGGTCCGCGCCACCCGACGGGCCACCTCTTGAATCCGCTGCGGATTGGCGACAGAGGAACCTCCAAATTTCTGAACGATCAAGGCCATGGCTCGTTAAGGTGCCTGGCACCTCTTAAGGTTCGGCGCAAGTTTTCAACAGTTGGTGCCTGGCACCATAGCCCAAGTTTTCAACAGTTGGTGCCTGGCACCATAGCTGCCATAGCTGGTTTATATTGTCTTATCATGGAATAGCCGGGGGAGGATCTCGTAGGCCTTCTCCACGAACCAACCGCTTAGCTTGGCCTGGGTCTCCCCGAAAGAGGTGACGCTTCCCGGTTCGATCCCCTTTCCTGCAATCAAGAAAGGGACCGGATCTGCGGCGTGGGTCCTCAAGGCCACTGGGGTCAAGTGGTCCGGGATGATGAGGAGCCGATAGTTCTTCAAGCCCTTGAAGCGCTTCCAGATCGTTCCCACAATCAAGCGGTCAAAATTCTCGATGGCGGCGATCTTCTGCCGCAGATCGCCGTTGTGCCCGGCCTCGTCGGCCGCCTCCACATGCACAAAGACAAAGTCGTGCCCTTTGAGACTTTTTAAGGCGTACTCGGCCTTGCCCAGGTAATTGGTGTCGTAATAGCCGGTCGCCCCGGGAACGTTGAGGACCTCTAACCCGGCCAGCCGGCCAGCCCCTTTGACCAGATCAACCGCCGAGATCACCGAGCCGCTTACTCCAAAACGTTCGGAAAAGGTGGGCACCACAAGTTTTTTTCCCTGCCCCCAGAGCCAGATCATGTTGCCCGGGTTCTCCTTGAGGTCGATGCGAACCTGATTGACCTCGTGGTTGGGCAAGATCTGCCGCGAGGCCTCCATCAGCTCGATCAAGCGTTGGGCCGCCGGGCCCTTGGGCCAATGCTCTGAGATCTTCCAGCCCATGATGTCATGCGGAGGAGAACATTGGGTCGCGAGCAGATCTTCGGCCAGCGCCGGATCGTGGAAGATGGCCAGATGGCGGTATTGGATGCCGGGGTAAAACTTGAGCTGGCTGGTCCCCAAGCGGCCGGCCACGAACTCGATCAGGGTCTTGGCCTCCTGGGAGCTGATGTGGCCGGCGGAATAATCCAAGAGCCGATCCCCGTCCGCCGTGACCAGGTTGCATCGAAAGGCCACATCGCCGGGCTTAAGCTCGATCCCCATGTTGGCCGCCTCCAAGGGGCCGCGGCCCGAATAATGCTGGTGCGGATCGTAGCCCAGGATCGCCATGTTGCCAACGTCGCTGCCTGGAGTAAATCCGGCTGGAATGGTTTGGGCCAGGCCCACCTTCCCCTCTTTGGCTGCCAGGTCCATAAAAGGGGTCTTGGCCGCCTCCAGGGGGGTTCGCCCTTCCAGCTGCTCCACCGGGAAATCTCCCATCCCATCGCAAACCAGAACAATGATCTTCATCGCCTTAAAACCCAATTTCCTGAAGAATGGTTCCCAGACGTGGCGGAACAACCTTTGGCACGGCGGCCACCTTCACCGCTCGCTCCGGGTCTTTTAATCCGTGGCCGGTCAAGACGCAGACCACGAGACTCCCCCGGCGGAAGTAATCCCTCCTGGCCAGCTTGAGCACCCCAGCCACCGAGGCGGCAGAGGCCGGCTCGACGAAAAGCCCCTCCTGTTTGGCCAGCAGCCGGTAGGCATCCAAGATCTCCCGGTCGGTCACCGCCTCGATCAGGCCGGAGGAGGCCTTTCTGGCGTTGATCGCCCCTTCCCAACTGGCGGGATTGCCAATCCGAATGGCGGAGGCGATCGTCTTGGGGCTGCGGACCACCCGGCCCTTCACCAGAGGGGCCGCCCCCGCCGCCTGGAAGCCCAGCATCCGGGGCAATCCGTCCACCAAGCCGGCCTTGAAATATTCGCTGTACCCGTTCCAATAGGCAGTGATGTTGCCGGCGTTGCCCACCGGGATCGCGTGGTAATCCGGGGCTCGGCCCAGGGCATCGCAAACTTCGAAGGCACCGGTCTTCTGCCCTTGGAGCCGATGCGGATTGACGGAGTTCACCAGGGCGATCGGTGTCTCCTGGGCGATCTGTCGGACAATCGCCAACGCCTCATCGAAGGAGCCGTTCACCGCCAGGACCTGGGCCCCATGGATCACCGCCTGAGCCAGCTTGCCCAACGCAATCGCCCCTTTGGGGATCAGAACCACGCATTTCAGGCCCGCCCGCGCGGCATAGGCCGCCGCCGAGGCCGAGGTGTTGCCGGTCGAGGCGCAGATGATTGCTGTCGCCCCTGCCTCTTTGGCCTTGGAGACCGCCACCGTCATCCCCCGGTCTTTGAAGGAGCTGGTCGGATTAAACCCTTCGCACTTGAAGTAAAGCTCCACCCCTCGCCCCAGCCGCGAGAAGAGGGCCCTTGAAGGCAAAAGGGGTGTGTTGCCTTCCAAGAGAGTGACCACTGGCGTCTGAGGCGTCACCGGCAGGAAATGCCGGTAGCGCTCGATGACCCCCCGCCACGAAGTCGGTCGCGGGCCGCGGGTCGCGGGTCGCGGGTGCTTTTTTCTTATGGGTCTGGCACGTCTTGCCATGGCACGATTTTCCGATCGCTATTCGCTATTTGCTGCTCGCTGTCTTCCTAACCCCGCTCCATCCGGATGCAGACCGACTTGCGGCGAATCACCCCCAGCCGATCAATCTCCGCCAGGGCCTCCTGCACGTCCCGCTCCTTGGCCTCGTGGGTCATCATCACCACCGGAACGATCTGCTCGCGCCGGCGGTCCTTCTGACTCACAGAGGCAATCGAAATCCGGTGGGCACCCAGGATCCGAGAGATCCTGGCCAGCACCCCTGGCCGGTCGATGCAGGAGAAGCGGAAGTAGAAGCGCCCTTCAATCTCTCCAATCTTTCGAATCCTGCGGATCCTCCGATGAGGGACCGGCGGCGGAACCCTCTGGGGCGAGTGGAACTTGAGGTTGCGGGCCACATCCACGAGGTCCGCCAAAACCGCTGAGGTGGTGGGGAATCTCCCTGCCCCCTGACCGTAGAGGACCAGCTCGCCGATCAAGTCCCCCCTCACAAAGACAGCGTTGTGTACGCCGCTCACATTGGAAAGAAGGTGATTCTTGGGAAGTAGGGTCGGATGCACCCGAACCTCCAGTTGATCGCCTTCTCGCTTGGCAATCCCCAAGAGCTTCACCGTATAGCCAAAGTCGTGCGCGTAACGGACGTCGTTGGCGGTGATTCCAGGAATCCCCTCGACATAGATCTCCTCCGGCGGAATCGCCTTACCAAACCCCAGCAGGGTCAAGATGCTCAGCTTGTGGGCGGTGTCGATCCCTTTGAGATCCAGCGAGGGATTGCGCTCGGCATACCCCCTGGACTGCGCCTCCTTTAAGGCCGAGTCAAAGGAGCGGCCTTCCCCTCGGGCCATCTCGGTTAAGATGAAGTTGGTGGTTCCGTTCAAGATGCCGTAAAGGACCTCCAGATCGTTGCCGATCAAACCTTCCCTTAAGGATTTGATGATCGGGATCCCCCCAGCCACCGAGGCCTCAAAGTAAAGGTCCACCCCGCTCTTTTGGGCCTTGCGGAAAAGCTCCGCCCCTTGATGGGCCAGGAGGGCCTTGTTGGCGGTGACGACCGGCTTGCCCTTTTCCATCGCCTTTAACAGGATCTCCCGGGCCGGATGGATTCCGCCCGCCAGCTCCACCACCACGTGGATCTCTGGATCCTCCAGGATTTCGCGGGGATTGGTGGTGATGAGCTTAGGATCTAACCGAAACGGCCGCGCCCGGCGCCGATTGCGCACGCAAACCCTCTTTAAAACAATGGGGACGCCGGCCCGGCGGGCAATAAACTCCCTGCGGGAAAGGAGCATCTTGGCCACTCCAGACCCCACCGTGCCCAGTCCAATCAACCCAACGTTAACCTTATCCATTCTTAAACCAGCTATAAGCTATAAGCTGTAAGTGAAATTCTCGAGGCGCCGAGATTGCAGCCGACCTTGCAAGCCGATGGTCCAGCAAGTCGGCTGTATCTTCCCTGAACGCCAATCGTCTGGTGATCCTGAACTAAAGTTCAAACTCGCCGCCTTAAGCAAGTGTGTTAATCGGGGCGGGCAGATTTGAACTGCCGACCTCTTGCACCCCATTTTGACCCGCCCGTTTTACCCTCGTCGACATTGATGCACATACGTTGATGCTGCTAGCGGTTACGCCGAAGCGGTTTGTATCTTGATTGACGCTATT
>CAYJSX010000059.1:0-7352 GCA_964372575.1 uncultured Planctomycetia bacterium | reverse complement strand
GGAATGTTGGATCGCATGTCCGAGGGTGCGGGGAAGGTCATTTTCCTTTAGCGCGAGTCGTAACCGCTTTTAATCTTCAGACGCTGATCCATGTAGGGCACGAAGTGGGCGATCATAAGGCTTCCGAGCGGGTTTTATTTATCAACCTTTTGCCCCGCTTGGACAACTGCCGGGAAAACTCAGGGCCCCCGCCATGGACCAGGACAGGCCGGATCCCGGTGACAGACAAAAAGACGATGTCCTGGAGGATCGTCCGCCGCTTGAGCGGATCGGTCAAGGCGCTGCCGCCAAATTTCACCACCACGGTTTTGCCCCGGAAGGCCTGCAGGTATGGCAGCGCCTCCAGCAGGACGTCCGCCTTGGCGATGACCCTTGCCGGAATTTGGAGTGCCCTCGTTTTAAGTGGTGTACTTGGCATTGATCCGAACGTACCCCTCGGTGAGGTCGCCGCTGACCATCTGGGCGTTGCCTGGGCCGCTGCCCAAATGGATGCCGATGGCGACTTGGGGCTGATCCACGGCGGAAAGAAGTCTATCGTGGTTTACCTTCCTGGGCTCCCCATTCCGGAAAACCACCACCTCTCCCAACCGGATGGTCAGCTGGCTGGGATGGACCCGGACGGCGCTCGCCCCGATGGCGGAGGCGATCCTCCCCCAGTTGGGGTCCCGGCCAGCCACCATCGTCTTTACGAGCAGCGACTCCGCCACTTGCCGAGCGACACAAGAGGCCGCCTGAGGGCTTATGGCGCCGGTGACGGCAACGCGCATCGTGCGGGTGACCCCTTCCCCATCCCGAACGATCTCCTGGGCCAGGAACTGGCAAACCTTGGCGAGGGCCCTAGAGAAGCTCCTCTGGGCCGCGGTTCCTTGGCGGATGGGTGGAGCTCCCTGGGCGCCGTTGGCCAGCAGGAGGACCATGTCGTTGGTGGAGGTTTCTCCATCCACGGTAATGGCGTTGAACGATTCGGACACCGCTTCCCGAAGGAGGTTTCTCAGCAGGGGTGGATCGATGGCGGCGTCGGTTGTCAGGAAGACCAGCAGGGTGGCCATCCGCGGAGAAACCATGCCAGAACCCTTGGCGACTCCCCCCAGCGTGATGGCCGACCTGCCCAGCCCAAAGCGGACCGCCAGCTCTTTGGGGCGGGTATCGGTGGTCAAGATCGCCTCGGCGGCCCTATGGGAGCCGTGCCGGCTCAAGCCAGAGACGGCCCGATCGATCCCTTCGCGGATCGGCTTCATGGCCAGAGGCCTCCCAATGATTCCGGTGGAAGCCACGAGAACCTCCTGGGGCCGGATGCCCAACCGCTGGGCAACCCAGCGGGCCAGTGTGGAGGTGTCCCTCTGGCCCTGGGCTCCGGTGCAGCAGTTGGCGTTACCACTGTTGACCACCAGAGCCCGCGCGAAGCCCCTGCGAAGAACCTGGGCGCTCCAGAGGACCGAAGAGGCCCGGAGGGCATTCGTGGTCAAGGTGCCAGCCGCCGAGGCCCTCCGTTGGGAGACCATGAGGGCCAGGTCTTTGCCTCGGCGCTTGATGCCGCAGGCGACACCGCTGGCCAAGAAACCTTCAGGGGCCGTTATCCCTCCCTCCACGCGGACCATCTAAATCAGCCCCGAGGCTTCCGGGAGGCCAAAGAGGAGATTCATGTTTTGAACCGCCTGACCTGCCGCCCCTTTGCCCAGGTTGTCGATGGCAGAAAGGAGGATCGCCCCTCGTCCGTTCGAGCCCATTCGGATCCCGATGTCGCAACGGTTGGTGTAGGCCACCGCGCGGGTCTGCGGCCAGCTGCCCGATGGGAGAATTCGAATAAAGGGCTCTTTCCCGTAGAAACGGTGGAAGAGGGCCCTGAGGGTGGACTCCTTCATCCTTCGGACCAGTGGCGCGTAAATCGTCGCGTACAGCCCCCGGTTGATGGGGACGAGATGCGGCACAAAGGTCATCCGGATCTTCCTTCGCCCGATTTCCTTTAAGGCCTGCTCCATCTCCGGCATGTGGTGGTGGGCATTCACCCGATAGGCGCGCAGGTCCTCATTCACCTCAGAGAAGAGAAGCTCCTCCTTGAGCGACCTGCCAGCTCCGGTGACACCGGACTTGGCATCCACCACAAGCCCATCGCCTTTGAGCAGACCCTCTCGGGCCAAGGGCAAGAGGGCGAGCAGGGTGGCGGTCGGATAACAGCCCGGATTGGCCACCAGCCGGCCTGAGGAAAGTTTCTTTCTGGACCACTCGGTCAACCCGTAGACCGCCTCCCGCAGGAGAGAGGGGCTGGCGTGTCGGAGGCCGTAAGTGGCCTTAAAGAGGTGGGTGTTGCGCAGCCGGAAATCACCGCTTAAATCAGCGATCTTGAAATCCCTCTTCTTCGCAAAGAGCCTTGGCACAAGGTTCATGGCCACCCCATGCGGCAGAGCCAAGAAAAGGCCCTCGCACCGAGAGATCGCCTTGGAGAAGTTGAACGGTTCAATCCGTCCAGGGAAGCCGCCCCCGGCGGGCAGAACTTCTGCCACCCCCTGAGCCTTCTTAAGACGCAAACTGGCCAGGTACCGGACAGAAAGATTTGGGTGACCGGCCAGGATTCTTAGCAGCTCCTGGCCGGTATAGCCGGTTGCTCCAACCAGTCCAACAGGAATCTTCATCTGAACACCCCAAAAAGAAAGAGACCTATTCTCCTCCTAAAGATGCGGCAGTTCCCCCTTAAGGAGGAGAATAGGCCCTAAGGCCCGATTAACGCTTGGTCCACTGGAACCGTTTGCGCGCGCCCTTCTGACCGTATTTTTTCCGTTCCTTAGATCTGAAATCCCTGGTGAGCAGGCCCGACTTGCGAAGAGGACCCTTGAAGCTTCCATCCACCAATAGCAAGGCCCTCGCCAGCCCATGCTGCAGGGCTCCGGCCTGACCGGCGATGCCTCCCCCTCTGACCGTGGCCACGCAGTCCAGCCGTTTGTCCGTCTGGGTGATCGCCAGCGGCTTGCGGACCACGGCCTGCAGGGCCGGTCGGGGAAAATAGTCGTTAAAGAGCCGGCCATTGACCAGGATCTGTCCAGAGCCGACTTTCAGCTGAACCTTGGCGATCGCCTCTTTTCTTCTTCCGGTGCTCATTCCGATGGCGACTTTACCGTAAGTTGAGCCTGGTGCAGGTGGGTGGAGCCGGCATAAATCTTTAAGCGCCGGGCCTGCCGCCTTCCCAGGGTATTGCTCGGAAGCATCCCCACCACGGCCCTTCGGACCACTTCATCGGGCCTTCGGCTTAAGAGCCGTTCCAACGTTTCCTCTTTCAGGCCGCTGGGATATCCGGTGTACCTGCGATAGACCTTGGTCTTTAGCTTGTTGCCGGTGACCCGGATCTTCTGGGCGTTGATGACCACCACCTCATCCCCGCAATCCACATGCGGGGTGAAGAGCGGCTTGTGTTTTCCTCTTAAAAGGGTGGCGGCTTGGGTAGCCAATCGACCCAGAATCTGTCCCTCGGCATTGAGCAGGTGCCAATGCCTGAGGACCTCACCTGGTTTTACCATCCACGTTGTTATTTGTTTCATAGAAAACGCGTATTATAACCCGGCTCCCCTCGAAATGCAAGGCCACCTGTTGACGCGAGTTACCGTCACGAGTCATGCAAACCGCCCCGTTCACCCTGAGCCTGTCGAAGGGTGAGGAGGGACGTTCGTGCTTCGACAAGCTCAGCACGAACGGTTTTGCATGAGTCGTGTTACCGTTACAGGTGCTCGAGGGCTTGGGCCAGGTAGGATTGATATTCCTTCGATTCGGGCTCCAGCTTGACGAGGGCTTCATAGGCCTTGGCGGCGCGGTCCCACTGCCCTCGATGCCAATAGAAGTGGCCCAGGGCTTCCCAGCCGAGCCGGAAGCTGGGTGAAAGGGCGATGGCTTTCTGGAAGGCTGCCTCGGCCTCGTCGAATTGTCTCAGCTCATAGCGAGCTACCCCCAACAGAAGAAATCCCCGATCGGTTTCATTGAGGCCGAGCGCCTTCTGGGCCGCCTCTAAGGCCTGCGAGAAAGAGCCAACCACCAGGGAGGCGCGGCTGATCACAAGCCACGGGTGATGAAAGTCGGCCTTCTTGTCCATGGCCTTAAGCGCTTCTTCCATGGCATCGGCGGGTCGTCCCTGGGTGAGGAGCTCTTCCGCGTAGTTGGCCTGGGTTCGGATCAGCGTAGGATTTTGTTCAAGCTGGTAGGCATAGAGACGTAAGGGTTGGCCCCACTTGCGGGAATAGTCCTGTGTGACGAAGAAGGAAGCCACAGCCCAGGCGCCAAGGGCCGCCAGGGCCATTCCCTTGGCTGAGCTTCTTGGCGGCAGGCGGGACAGGGCTTGGCCGATCAAGCCAAAGGCACCAACGGCAGGAAGGATCAACCAATGATCGGCCGCGGGGTGAGGCAGGGGCAGGATCAGGTGAGACAGCGGCAGGGAGGTCAGGAGAATCCAGCCCAGCCACCATCGAGAGCCCGGCCTTCGAACCCAGAACCAAATCCAGCTTCCGATGGCCAACGCCCCTGCCCCCCAGCCCATCAGCCAAGGCCAAGCCCCTTGGGGCTGGAAGGGGGGAACAAACCGAGACAGCTGTGGGCCCCAAGGGAGGAAAAGAACCTTAAGATAAGTGGCAGTCAAAATGGGCAGCTCGAGAAGGCGCTGCGTCAGAGGTTTGGCTGCCGGCAGCGACCAAGCGTTTAACAGAATGTTCCCTCGGATCCCAAGGTAGACCCCTGCTAAAAGGAGAAACAGCAACACCGGCCTTACCGCAAGACCTCGGAGGGACCACCGCCTGCGCCGCCATTCGATGAGGAGGATCAACCCTGGTCCCACGAGGGCCGCTTCCTTGGAGCCCAGGGCCAGGGCAAAGCTGGCCAGGGCCCAAAGGGGCCGCCTTTTTAGGTAAAGGAGGACCATCCCCACCAATCCCAGGAAGGCCAGCAGATCTGCTCGGCCGGAGATGTAGGCGACGGGGGGGGTGTGCATCGGATGGATTCCAAATAGGAGGGCCAGGCCGCTGGCCCCCAACCATCCCATCGGAATCACCAAGCGGAAGAGCCACGCCGTGAGGAAGAGATTTCCGGAAAAGAGAATGAGGTTGACCGCATGATAGCCCAGGGGGTTAAGCCCAAAGAGCTTGTAGTCCAACCAGTAGCTCATCCGTTGGACTGGCCGGAGGTACGGAAGCTCTTCTGGATCGGCCGGGTAGAGGGGCTGCCAGAGACTCTGCCAGTGGCCTAGGCGCAAGCCGTCGTTTTCAACGATGAGCAGATGGTCATCCCAGAGGAAACCAAACCCCAGCGTATGGCCGTAGAGACCTAAGGCGATGGCGGCGAGGAGGAAAAGGGCCTGCCGTCCGGCAAGGCTATGGCTGGTTGGATTTTGGCTCGGCACCCGAAGGGCTTAGAGCGGGAAGCAGGAACTCCATGCCGACCCATTCGCGTCCCTTCATGACCTGAACTTGAAGGTGGAGGGAATCCCGAGCGTATCGGGTGGGTATTTCGGCTTGAAGGAAGGCCCCATCCCCAGAGGGACTAAAAAATCCGGTCAGGGGCGCTGAGGCATCCGGATTGAGAATCCATCGGCCCTGCAAGTTTCGGGTGTCCAGAGGGCGGTTGAGGTGGTCGCTCACGTACAGTTCGATCTTCTTAGGATCGGATCTCACCAATTCGTAATGGTAGAGGTCGCTGGCGTCCCCAAAGTATCCTCCATGCCGGGGCCCATGAGAGGCGGTGAGCTCCATCGCGGCCGAGATGGTGAAATCCGAGGCCATCGCCACAAAGAAGCCGACCAGAAGACCTATCTCCACGATCGCTTCCCCCTTCAAGATCCGGCCCAGATGGAGGAGCTCGCCAATGATGTAGAGGATGGTTCCGGCGGCCAGGGCCAGGCAAAAGATCTCCGTGGATTGACTCACCCACCAGCTGCCGACGGTGGCCCCTAAAAAGGTCGGTCCACCGGCGATTACGCCGCACAACCCCAAGAAGCCCCAGGGGGCTCTATGGCCGGACAGGGGGGCGGCGATGCCAAAGCCCTCGGTGGCGTTGTGCAGGGCAAAGCCGATGGCCAAAAGCCAGGCCAGTTGGATGGCCCCGGAGGAATAGCCCTGCCCGATCGCCAATCCCTCACTTAAGTTGTGCAACCCCAGCCCCACAGAGATCATGAGGGCTATTTGTCTGGCCCTTTTGGCGGGAGCGGTTTCCTCATCCTTGGCGCTTCCGATGAACCGCTTCTCAAAGAAAACCAGGCCCAACAGACCCGTCGAGAAGCCCACGACGAAGAGAGCCCCCAGTCTCAGGGCATCGGACATCCCCTGCCCACTGACGGCCGCCTGCTCCACGAGCTCCTCGATCGCCTCGATCAGGTGACCGGCGATCTCCACCAGCAGGAAGATCAGGATTCCCGTTGAGACGGCGCTCAGGAATGCCTTGGTCTTGGTGGAGACGCGGCTTAACCGGGCGATCGGCAGCCCCAGGAAGATCGTCCCCCCCGCTAAAAGGCCCAACATCCAGGATGAAACGTTCATAACGATTCCTCCATTTCTACGATTTGGAAACGAATCCGGATCCGGATCGATCCTGAGACAGGAACACCAACCCTCCGGGCCGGGAGAAAGGTCCACTTCGTAACAGCCCCCGCAGCTGCCTCATCCAGGATTGCCGACCCTGAGGAGCGCTCGATCATCACCTGAGAGGCCAACCCTTGAGGGCCCACCTGGACAAACAGAGAGGTCACCCCTTGGATCCCGCGCCGGAAGGCCTCCGCGGGATAGGGTGGCGGAGGATTGTGGAGCGACTGGGGAACAGAAGATTCCGCCCCCTCCACCTCAGGAATCGCAGTCAACGGCTTGAGTATTCTCTTCTGAGGAATTGGCTCAGGATTCAAAGAGGGTTTGAGAGGTGAAGATCTTGACCGGAACACAAGGGACACCCTCGCTTCTCCGGCAGTCACCTCAAAAGAGGGAGAACGACTCATCACCCCAAGTGTCCCGACCGCAGCGCCTGTGTGGACTAAAAGCGAAGCCCCTAAGGCGATCGTCCAGCGGGTCATCGGGAGGCGGCCTCCGGCCGGCTCACCGACTCGCCGGCGTCCCCAAACGTGTGCTCCTTATTCGTCGCACGGGGACCCTTGGGTTCCACTGCCAGGATCACTTCGCTCATCCCACTTTCCCTGGCCAGATCCAACACTTCGACGACCTTCTTGTGCAACACATCCTTGTCTGCATTCACGACCACGGGCCTTGGGAGTTTCAAACCGCTCGATGTGTCAGAACCAGCGAAGGCGCGCAGGCGGGAGCTTAAGTCCGCCTCCGTGACGGGAACTTCCTCCAGATAGAGTTCCCCGGAGCTCCGGATGAAGACATGGATCGGCTTTA
>CAYJSX010000058.1:0-7434 GCA_964372575.1 uncultured Planctomycetia bacterium | reverse complement strand
TGGACGCCGGTGGCAGTATCCAGCGCATCGCTGGAAGTAAGCCCCAGGTGGAGGTACCGGGCATCTGGGCCTATGTGGCTGGCCAGCTCTTCCAGGAAGGCCACCACGTCGTGCCGGGTGCGGGCCTCCCGCTTGCCCACTTGGGCGGCATCCACCCGGGCGCGGCGCCGGATCCGGTCAAAGGCGGATTTGGGAATAACCTTGAGTTTGGTTAGAGCTTCGCAGGCGAGGAGCTCGACCTCGAGCATCCTCTGAAACCGGGCCTCCTCGGTCCAGATTCGGCCCATGCGGGGGGGCGTGTATCGGGGAACCATAGAGAAATTTAAATTATAACATCTCCCTCACCTTTACAGAAGCTTAGGATGATGGGCGCGCAGCCATTCTTCCGCTCTCTTGCGAAGTCTCTTGGCCAACACCACCATCTCCTCCGCCTCCTGCTCGGAAACCAGTCCCGCCCGTTCATAGTCGCTTAAGTTTCGCTTCTTGCGAAACCGGTCCAATTGGGCCACCAGCGGCTCCTCTATCTTTAAGGTGTAGGCCAAGCTCTGGATGGTGCGGAAGTGGTGCGCTTCCCGCATGGCCCGGTAGCCGCTGGCCGCCAAGGCAGTCGTGGCCACCTGAAGAGCCGCGTTGTAAGCAATGTTAAGCTTCCAATCCGCGCTTAAGCCCTGCGTGTGGGCATCCTTCAGATCCCGGTCGGCGATGCCCAGAAGCTCCACGATCTCTTCGGGGCTTGTTTTATGTTCGGTCAGCCAGCCGTTACGCGCCCATTCTCTTAAGGACATGCTCGTCTCCCATGAGCAGAACCTTCGGTGCCTTAACGAGGGCCTTCAAGAAATGATGCCCCGCCTTTACCTTGCCGCGAAACTCCTTAAGGGAATAGACCGAAGGGTTGATCTCCCGCCGCAAGGACTCCTGGGCTGGACGAATCGCCTCGGCAACCTCCGCAAACGTGACGGGTCCAATCACCATGAGATCCACGTCGCTGGCCGGCCTTAACGTGCCGGTAACGGAGGAGCCATAAAGAAAAGCGATCTCGATTCGATGGGACAACCGATGCAAGGCCCTCCTCAAGACCTCCGAGGCCCCAACGGTTTTGGCCACCAGAGACTTCACTTCCGGAAAGATCGGGCAGATCCGGTTGGCCTGATAAAAAACCTGGTTGCCCTGCCGGGTTCGGCAGATCAACCCCGCCTCGGTCAGGCGGGCCAACTCCCGCTGCACCGCCCCTTGCCCCATGGAAACGGCCCGGACGATTTGCCTCAGATAAAAGGCCTCCCCCTCATGGGAAAAGAAGAGGGCCAGGAGCGCCCTCCGGGATTTCCCAAACAGGGCCCCCGCGAGCTTGTCGGCACCGTTCATCGTACCCATTTCTAGTACAATTGTACCATTTTTGAGTTCACCGAGCAACAAAAAAGCGGAGTTACGATTCGAGCAAATACCGCGGAAATGAAAGGGCTCTCCCCATGAGGTCAAAACCCGCATCCAAGGTCCAAAGGGGCGTCTTGTGGTGGGCTGCCGTGCAGGCGATCATGAGATCCACCAAAGAGGCCTGATGACCCTTGCGCGCCAGGTTAAAGCGAAGCTCCTCCACCTGGTCCCAGAGGTCTGAGGGTAACTCCAACAGGGGGATCGCCTCAAAGAACTCCTTAAGCCTGGACCGTTCCCTGGGTGTTCGGGCTCCAGAGAGTACCTCTACCCGAATGGGGGCGCAGCTTCTTACCGCTCGACCTTCCAGCAGGCCATCCAGATGAAGGGATTCCGGGGCCTCGAGAAAGCGGAAAAACTTTGTCCAGATGGATGTGTCTACGAGGACGCCGACCATGCCCGGTCCCTAGCGCCGTCGGCTCTTTCGGACGTCGGTCCCCAGTTGAATCTTCCCGCGCAAGAGGCGCAGCCCCTCCAGCCTCTGTCTGTTGATCAGCTCTTGAAGCCCCAGGGCGATGGCCATCGTCTTGGTCTTCACGTGAGAGACCCTCATGGCCTCCGCCATCAATTCGTCAGGAAGCTCTATGGTCGTTCGCATATAATCCTCCTAATCTTTATGTACTATCTATATATAGAATATCATATTTTTATGCTCCCTCTCAACCAAAAATGGAAGGACCAGAGGGGTTACGCCTGGCGGGCGAGGGTGGCAGGAATGATGTAGTAATCCTTGCCGAATATTCTTCGAACAGCGATAGTACCTGAGGTGAGATCGAGGATGAGACCAGCTAAAAGAAGCGGGGGCTATTTATGCGGCTTCACGAGGTAGCCGGAGGGGGTAACGTACAGGCCGAAGGCGGCACCGGGGCGGGCCTCCTGGTAGGCGGCGTTGCCGTAGACCCCCTCCACGAGCGGGAGGTAGGCCCCCACCCGGTAGAGGAGGCGCCAGACCCAGTCGGTTCCGCCGTTAAGGTCGTAGGCCGAGCGGGGCTTTTTCTCCTCGTCCTGGGCCTTCCAATAGCGGCCGCTTAAGCGGGTGACCTTATGGCAATTTCGGATGCCGAACAGGTTGAGCCATGGGTGCCACTTGAGGATGTCGCCGCCCAAGGACCACTGGTCTCCGTGCAGGCCAAAGCGCTGGGGCTTTCCGGGAGAAGCCCCGTTGATCCAGGTGACCGACAGGAAGAAGGCGTAAGGGGAGCCCTTGGGGGTCGGTTCGCACAAGACCCTCGCCACGAGGGTTTCTTGGGTAAAGACCCGATAGGAGCGCAGGCCAAAGAGCAGACCCAAGAGCGCCAGGGTGGCCAGACAAATAAAAATCCAGAGGAGTTTCTTCACCCTCACCCTAACCCTCTCCCCTCAAGGGAGAGGGATCAGCCGGTTTCTCCAGGATCACGGTGCGGAGATCCACCGAATCACCTTACAGACCGCCCAGCTCAAGGCCCCGCAAACCGGAAAGGTCAAGATCCAAGCCGTCACGATGTTCCGGGTCACGCCCCAGCGGACCGCCGAGAAGCGCCGGGTGGTCCCTACCCCCATGATCGCCGTGTTGATGGTGTGGGTGGTGGAGAGCGGGATTCCCATCCGCGAGGCGAGCTCAATCGTCAAGGCGGCCCCGGTCTCCGCGGCAAAGCCGTGGACCGGCTCGAGCTTGGTGAGCTTCAGCCCCATCGTCTTTACGATCTTCCAGCCGCCCACCGAGGTGCCGATCCCCATCGTGGCGGCGCACAGCAGGATCACCCACAGGGGAATGTGGAAGGTGGTGTGCACGCCTGACAAGAGCAGGACGAGGCAAAATGTCCCAATGAACTTCTGACCGTCGTTGGAGCCGTGGCTGAAGGCCATGAAGGTGGCCGAAAGGATCTGCGCCTTGCCAAAGATCTTCCGAATCACGATCGGCCGAACCTTGGCAAAAATCCAGTAAATGGCCAGCATGATGATCAGGCCCCCTCCAAACCCCAAAAAGGTGGAAAAGAGCAGCCCGGTTCCCACCTTCTTCCAGCCCGTCAACAGAATGGCCGAAGGGCCTGCGGTGGCCAGGGCGGCACCGGTCAAGCCGGCCACGAGGGCGTGCGATTCGCTCGTGGGCAACCCGTAGTACCAGGCCAGGGTGCTCCAGCAGACGATCCCCACCATCGCCGCCCCCACGGTGGTGATGTTGATCACCTCGGGGCTCACGATCCCCTTGCCGATCGTCGCGGCGACCGCCGTCCCCGACATGGTGCCCAGGATGTTAAAGAGGGTGGCCATGACGACCGCCTGGAAGGGAGAGAGGACTCGGGTGGAGACCACCGTGGCGATCGAGTTGGGGGCGTCGGTCCAGCCGTTGACAAACTCCGCCGCCAGCACCAGCGCCAAAACGAAGAGCAGCCCCAGGGAGAGGTCAGACATTCTTGAGGAAGATCCCCTCGATCACCACCGCCACATCCTCGCACTTGTCGGTGGCAGTCTCCAGCATGCCGTAGAGCTCCCGCCACTTCATCACCTCCAAGGGGTCCCCGCCCTTCTCAAACATCTGGGCCACCGCCTCCCGGAGGATCCGGTCCCCCTCGTTCTCCAGGCGGTTCACCTCAATGCAGTGCTGCAGGATGTCGGAGTGCCTCAGGTCTTTCAAGCGGGGGATCATCTGGTTGATCTGCTCCACCTGCTTCAAGACCGCCTCGCCCAGGGAGGCGAAGGAGGGCGGGATCGATTTGACCTTGTACAAGACGAGGTGCTCGGTAACGCCCTCGATGAAATCCATCACATCGTCCAGGGCCGTGGCCAACCGGTGGATGTCTTCCCGGTCCAGGGGGGTGATGAAGGTTCGATTAAGCTTGGCCATGATTTCGTGGGTCACCTGATCGGCGTCGTGCTCCAGCCGCTCCAGGCGCTCGGCCATCGGGACGAGCTGCTCCACACGGCCTAAGGCCTCGTGGAGGACCTTGCCCCCCTCCAGAAGGAGCTTGGCCGACCGCTCAAACAGCTCAAAGAACCGAATTTCCTTCGGAATGAGTCTCAGCATCTGTCACCTCCCCTCGTTATTTTTACCCGCCCAGGTAGGCCCGTTTGACCGCTGGATTTCCCCGCAGGATCTCAGCAGGGCCCTCCAGGGCAACCCTTCCAGCTTCCAGGACATAGCCGCGGTGGGCCGCCTGCAGCGCCTGATAGGCGTTCTGCTCCACCAAAAGGATCGTGACCCCGTGGGCCTGAATCTGCCGGATCAGCGAAAAAATCTGGGTCACCAGCCGCGGGGCCAGCCCCAAGGAGGGTTCATCCAACAGGAGCAGCTTCGGGCGGCTCATAAGCCCTCTGGCCACGGCCAGCATCTGCTGCTCTCCGCCGGAAAGCGTTCCACCCAACTGCCGAGCCCGTTCCTTCAAGACTGGAAAGAGCTCGAAGGCAAAGCGCAGATCCTCTTCCACGGACGCCCGGCTCCGGCGAAGCCCTGCCCCCATGAGTAGATTCTCATAAACGGTAAGACTTGGAAAGATCCTTCTTCCCTCTGGAACCTGTGTGATCCCTTTTCCGACCCTCTTCTCGCAGGGCAGGCCCTGGAGGGGTTCGCCCGCGAACCGAATCGAGCCGCCCACCACGGGAGCCAACCCCGAAAGGGCCATGAGGGTGGTGGTCTTTCCGGCGCCGTTGGCGCCAATCAGCGCCACGATTTCACCCGGATAGACCTTAAGGCCGATTCCCTTTAAGACCTCCACCGACCCGTAACAGACCCGCAGGCCCTCTACCTCAAGAAGGGGATGACGTTCCACCGGGCTCCCTCACTCCCAGATACGCCTCGATCACCTTGGGGTCCTCCTGAACGGCCGCTGGAGGTCCCTGGGCGATCTTTTCTCCGTAATCGAGCACCACCACCTGATCCGAGACCGGCATGACGACCCGCATGTCGTGCTCAATGAGGAGGATCGTCAACCCCTGGGCCTTGAGGGCCTTCAGGAAGGCCATGAGCTCCTCCTTCTCGGCGTGGGTCAGGCCGGCCCCCGGTTCATCCAGCAAAAGAAGCTCTGGATCCGACGCCAGGGCCCGAGCCAGCTCCAAGCGCCGCTGCTGCCCGTACGAAAGGGCCTGGGCCCGCTCATGGGCCCAGGCGGCCAGCCCGAGCTTCTTCAAGATCCCCATGGAGCGGTCGATGGCCCAGCGCTCCTCCTCGCGGGAGGCCCCGCCAAAAGGAAGGAGGGCCTCCAAAACGCCGGAGCGGGTGTGGACGTAGGTCCCGGCCAGCACGTTGTCCAAAACGGACAACCCGGCAAAGAGGCGAATGTTTTGAAAGGTCCGGGAGATCCCGAAGCGGGCAATCCTCTGCGGGCTTAATCCCTGGATGGGTTCTTGCCCATCTTCACCAAAAAGAATTGCTCCGGTCTCGGGCCTCAGGATGCCGCTCACACAGTTAAAGAGGGTGGTCTTGCCGGCCCCGTTGGGCCCGATGAGAGAGACGACGGTTCCCTTCTCCACCGAAAAGCTCACCTGGTCCAGGGCGATCACGCCTCCAAAACGCTTGGTCACCTCTTGAACGTCCAGGAGAGGCACGGCGCTATTCCAACGCCCTGCGCAGGCGGTAGCCGCCGAGCAGCCCCTGCGGCCGAATTCTCATCAGGAGGATCATCAAGATTCCAAAGATCAGCATCCGATAAGAGGCAAGGCCCCGCAGAAATTCCGGCGCTGTCCCAAGCACCAAAGCCCCCACGATCGCACCCGGGACCGAACCCAAGCCCCCTAAGATCACCATCGCCAGGATCATGACCGAGAGAATAAAGTCAAAGCTGTCGGGGGTGATGGTTCCCTGCTTAGAGGCAAAGATGCACCCGGCGACACCTGCGATGGCCCCGCCGATGGCCAGCGCCAGGAGCTTAAGCTGGTTGGAATCAATCCCCATGGAGCAAGCCGCCAGCTCATCCTCCCGAATGGCCGCCCAGGCCAGCCCAATCCGGCTTCTGGAAAGCCGAGCGCAAACCCACGCCGTCAGCGCCACGCAAAAGGCCAGGAGGGCATAGTAGGGCTTCGAATCAACGCCGAAGTTGAAGGATCCCACGGTCGGATGATCGATCCCCATCAAACCGTTGGGCCCGCCGGTCCAAGGTTCGAGGTTGGTCACCACGATCCGAACGATCTCACCAAAGCCCAGCGTCACAATGGCCAGGTAATCGCCCCTCACCCGGATGGCGGGCAGCCCCAAGAGAACCGCGCCCAAACCTGCCGACGCCGCGCTTGCCGGCAGCCCCACCCAGAAGGGGCACCCCGCCCGCAGATTCATCAGGGCATACGTGTAGGCCCCGATCGCGAAAAAGGCCGAGTAGCCCAGATGCAAAAGGCCGGTAAAGCCGACGATGACATTCAGCCCAAGCGCCAGGAGGGCATAGAGCGCGGCTGTCGTGAAGATCTCCACCCGATAAGGGTTGGGATCCAGCAGGGGCGCAAGCGCCAGAAGAAAAACAAAAGGGGCCAGGCCCCTTTGAGGCATCTTAGGTCCGATCCGCAACGCGCGCTCCCAGCAGGCCGCGGGGCCGAACCAGCAGGACGAGAATCAGAACGGCGAAGGCCACCACGTTCTTCCACTGGGTGGAAAGGTAGCCGGCCGCGAAACTCTCCAAGAGCCCCAGGATTATTCCTCCCAGCATCGCCCCAGGAATATTTCCAATCCCTCCCAACACCGCCGCGGTGAAGGCCTTCAGCCCTGTGAGGTACCCATCGTGAAAGTTGATCGTGGAATAGTGCATCCCGAAGAGAACGCCTCCCACGCCAGCCAACGCCGAGCCGATGGCGAAGGTTGCCGCCACCACCCGGTTGACCGAGATCCCCATGAGCCTGGTGGCCAAGGGATCCTGGGCGGAGTCGCGCATGAAGCGGCCCTAGGCGGTGTGGTACACCAGCCCCGGCAGGCCGACGCACCCACGTCCGTCGAGGATCTGCGGCACGTCCGGCGCGTCGCGAGCCGGACCCACCCACCCGACCCGCCCGCCGGCGAACAGAACCGCCCCGTCCCGGATCGCGCCGAGCGGCCCGTCGCCGAGGGAG
>CAYJSX010000057.1:0-7492 GCA_964372575.1 uncultured Planctomycetia bacterium | reverse complement strand
GGCCTTCGCCAGGAAGGTCGTGAGGGCCCGGCTCGACGAGATGGAGCGGAAGCGCCGCGAAGAGGAGATGGCCAAGCAGTACGAGAAGAAGCAGAAGATCGAATGGGGCTCCCAGATCCGCTCCTATGTGCTTCAGCCCTACCAGATGGTGAAGGATCACCGCACCGAGGTGGAAACCGGAAAGACGCAGGCCATTCTGGACGGGGAGGAGCTGGATTTATTTTTGGATGCCTTCTTAAGGTGGAAGGCGCAGAAGAGATAAGAAGATGCTGAATTGGGTTCTGAACAAAATCATCGGCTCACAGAACGAGCGGTTCCTCAAAAAGCTTAGCCCCACCGTGGCGGCGATCAACGCCCTGGAGCCCCAGTTGCAGAAGCTCAAGGATGAGGAGCTGAAGGCCAAAACCGAGGAGCTTCGCCGCCGCCTGAAGGCCAGGATTCAAGAGTTGGGTGGGGGGTTAAATCCGGATGGCTCGGTGCCTCTGGAGGGCCTGGATCCTGAGGATGAAGATGCGATCAAGCGCAGGCGCAAGCAGCTTCTCAAGCTCGAGAATCAGGCGCTGAACGACATTCTCCCGGAGGCCTTTGCCCTGACCCGGGAGGCGGCCCGCCGCACCGTTAACATGCGCCACTTTGATGTCCAGCTTCTTGGCGGGATCGTCCTGCACCGAGGGATGATTGCTGAGATGGCCACCGGCGAGGGAAAGACCCTCGTGGCCACCCTGGCCGTCTATCTGAACGCCCTCTTGGGCCGCGGCGTCCATCTGGTGACGGTGAACGATTACCTGGCCAAGCGGGACCGGAACTGGATGGGTCCGATCTATGAGAGCCTGGGGCTGACGGTGGGGGTCATCCAACATGACATGGGCCACGAAGAGCGGCAGGCGGCCTACGCCTGCGACATCACCTACGGCACGAACAACGAGTTCGGCTTCGACTACCTGCGCGACAACATGGCGATCTCGGCCCAAGAGTGCGTCCAGCGCCGGCTCTCCTACGGCATCGTGGACGAGGTCGATTCGATCTTGATCGACGAGGCCCGAACCCCGCTCATCATCTCTGGCCCGGCAGAGGAGTCGACCGAGCTTTACTACCAGATCGATCGGGTGATCCCCAAGCTGGCGGCCGGCGTTGACTACACGGTGGACGAGAAGGCCCACGCCGCCACCTTAACCGAGGAAGGGGTCAAAAAGGCGGAGGAGCTCCTGACGGTGGGCAACCTCTACGAGGATACCAACGTCACCATCGTCCATCACATCCAGCAGGCCTTGAGGGCCCACACCCTCTACCAGCGGGACGTGGACTACATCGTCAAGGACAACCAGGTCGTCATCGTGGATGAATTCACCGGCAGGCTCATGCCGGGACGGCGGTGGTCGGATGGCCTGCACCAGGCGGGGGAGGCCAAGGAGGGGGTACGGATCGAGCGGGAAAACCAAACCCTGGCCACCATCACCTTCCAGAATTATTTCCGGATGCACGACAAGCTGGCCGGCATGACCGGAACCGCCTCCACCGAGGCGGCCGAGTTCCAGCAGATCTACAACCTGGAGGTGGTTTCCGTCCCGCCCAACCGCACCCTGATCCGCACCAACCACCCCGATGTGGTCTTCAAGACCGAGCGGGAGAAGTTCGAGGCGGTTGTCGAGGAGATTGCCGAAGCTTACCAGAAGGGCCGCCCGGTTCTGGTGGGCACCATCTCCATCGAGAAGTCGGAAAGGGTAAGCGAGCTCTTAAAGCGCCGCTCAATCCCGCACCACGTCCTCAACGCCCGCTACCACGAACATGAGGCCGCCATCATCGCCCAGGCTGGGCGCTTTAAGGGGGTGACGATCGCTACCAACATGGCCGGTCGCGGGACCGACATCCTGCTGGGGGGCAACCCCGATTTTCTGCTGGCGGCCGAGGTCAAACGGTTGGAGACCGCCTCCGACGCCGAGGCGGCGCCCCTGGCGCCGGAGAGGGTAGAATCGCTCTGCCAGGAGACCCTCGCCAGGGTTCAAAAGGAGCACGAACAGGTGGTCGCCTTAGGAGGGCTCCATGTGATTGGCACCGAACGCCACGAGTCGCGCCGGATCGACAACCAGCTTCGGGGCCGCTCAGGCCGCCAGGGGGATCCCGGCTCCAGCCGCTTCTACGTTTCTCTGGAGGATGAGCTGATCCGGATCTTCGGGGAGAACCGCCTGCTCGAATGGACCAAGGCCGCCATTCCAGAAGGGGAGGCGATCGAGCATCCCTGGCTCACCCGCGCCATCGAAACGGCCCAGAAGAGGGTCGAGCTGCACAACTTCGAAATCCGCAAGCGGCTCCTCGAGTACGACAACGTGATGAACCGGCAGCGGGAGGTGATCTACAAGGAGCGCCGCCGGGTCCTGGAGGGGCAAAGTCTGAGGCCCAAGATCCTTGAGATGGTGGATGAGGCGATCGAAGGGCTGCTCTTGGTTTACGCCCCGGAAACTTTAGATCCTGAGGAGTGGGACCTCAAGTCTCTCTGGGAGGTGGTGCAGGGCCAATTTGGCGTCACGGTTCCGATCGAACTGGCGAGTCTCTCCCAGGACAAGAAGGGCCGGCCGCTGCGGGAGGATTTACAGGAGCGGCTGCTTACGCTGGTTCACCAGGCCTATGAGGCCAGGGAGCAGGCCCTCGGCGCCAACCAGATGGGGCGGCTGGAGCAGTGGGTGATGCTGCAGGTGATCGACTCCAAGTGGAAGGATCACCTCTACAACATGGACCACTTAAGGGAGGGGATCGGCTACCGGGTCTACGGCCAGCAGGATCCACTGGTGGAGTATCAGCACGAGGCCTACCAGACGTTCACCCGGATGGTGGAGTCGGTCCGGGCCGAGGTGGTGGAGCTGATCTTTCGGATCCAGTCGGTCGAGCTCTCAAGGATCTCCCGCATCCTGAACCCCACCGCCTTTCTCCACCCAGAGGCCCAGAGACCCACCGCGGCCCAACAGACTGCTTCCCTTGTGAACCCCCGGGTCTTTCGAGAGGGAGCGGCAGAACCGCCGGTACCCGGGTTTGAGCCTGGCCCAGGTGTGCCAACGGAAGAGGGTCCCCCCACCCCGATCCGCCGCAGCGGCCCCAAGGTCGGAAGGAATGACCCCTGCCCGTGCGGCAGCGGCAAGAAATTCAAGCGCTGCCACGGGGCGTAAAACGGTCCGGCCATTGCTGCTCGCCATCTGCTCGGCAGCTCTCCTCATCCTGGCCTACCCGCCGTTTGACCTCGGGTGGCTGGCCTGGGTGGCCCTGATCCCCTGGCTCTCCTCTCTGGGTCGCGCCACGCCGCGGCAGGCCTTCCTTCGCAGCACCCTCGTTGGATTCCTCTTCTTTGCCGGGACGATCTGGTGGGTCGGCCATGTGACCATCGCCGGCACCGCTGTTTTGGTGGCCTATTTGGCTTTGTATTTCGGGCTGTGGGGCTGGCTTACCCGAAAGTTCTTCTTACCGCTTACCGCTTACCGCTTACCGCTTCTTGTCCTACCGGCTTCTTGGGTACTTCTGGAGTATCTTCGCTCCAACCTCTTGACCGGCTTTGGATGGAATCTCCTGGCCCACACCCAGTGGAACTGGATCCCGCTCATTCAGATCGCCGATCTCCTGGGCGCCTACGGGGTCTCTTTTCTCATCGTGATGGTGAATGTGGGAATCTGGCGGTCGCTTACTCAGCGAGTTTTCCACAGATGGGGTCTGACCCCAATGGTTAATAACTTGGTGGTGCCCGCGTGCTGTCTCCTGGCGGCGCTGGCGTACGGCACCGTTCGCCTCCACCAACTTGACAGATTTCGTTCACCCTTCACCCCTCACCCTTTACCGGTTTTCACCGCGGCGGTTTTGCAGGGGAACATCCCGCAGTTTCAAAAGTGGGATGAAGAATTTGCCGAGTCGATCTGGAGGCGCTATGAAACCCTCACGCTGGAAGCGGCCCTGAGGGAGCCGGACTTGATTATCTGGCCCGAGACAGCGGTGCCGGGATTCTTGGATGAGCCTGACATCCGGCAGCGGCTTGCGACCTTAGCCCGGCTTGTGGAGATTCCTCTCCTCGTTGGAGTGCCGGCCGTTGACCAGACCGGCAAGTTCTTTAACCGAGCGCTCCTCATCGATTCACAGGGGAAGATTGAAGAGCACTACGACAAACTCCACCTGGTTCCCTTCGGGGAGTATCTGCCGCTTAAACCCTGGTTGGGCTGGCTGCGCCAGCTTGTTCTCCTGGGCGACTTCTCCCCTGGCAGCCGCCCCACCATTTTTCACCCTTCACCATTCACCCTTCACCCTACACCTCCTTTCAGCGTGCTGATCTGTTTCGAAGATCTCTTTCCAGAAATCCCGCGGCGCTTTGTGAGGGAGGGGGCGAGGTGGCTCATCGTGATCACCAACGACGCCTGGTTTGAGAAGTCGGCCGCCTCTCTCCAGCACCTTCAGGCCTCGGTCTTCAGGGCGGTGGAGTCCAGGGTCTGGGTGGTCCGGGCGGCCAACACCGGCTGGTCCGGGTTTGTGGCCCCCTCCGGCCGCCGGCTGCCGCAGCCCCAGCAGGTTCCCCTCTTTGAGACCGGTTTCGCCGCGGCCACTCTCAAGGTTCCAGATCTCAAGGGCCACTCGGCCTCCTTCAAGCAGGGGTTTCTTTTCCTCTGTTTCTTTCTGACGGCTTGGGCTTTCCTTCCGTCGAGAAAGCCGTTATAATGGCTTATTTAAGGGTCTAAAACTGGTGTAGAGCAGTGGAAACGCTGGATCAGCTTATAAAACAACGCCTTACAAAACTGGAAAGGGTGCGCCAGGAGGGTACAGACCCCTACCAGAGCGCTTTCAAGCGGGATGGGCCTATCGCCTCCTTTCTGAACCCTTTTAAGGAAGGGCAAGCGGTCAAGGCGGCCGGGCGACTGACGACCATCCGCAGCCATGGCAAGGCCACCTTTGCCGACCTGAAGGACCAAAGCGGAAAGATCCAGCTCCTCTTTTCCGAGGAGGAATTAAGGGAGCGGTACGCTTGGGTCGAAACACTCGATCTGGGGGACATCATCGGCGCGCAGGGCCAGACGCTCAAAACCAAAACCGGAGAGCCGACCCTGCGGGTTTCCCAGTGGGAGATCCTCTCCAAGGCCTTAAGGCCCTTGCCAGAGAAGTGGCACGGGCTCAAGGATGTGGAGCTTCGGTACCGGAAGCGGTACCTCGATCTCTTGAGCAACCCGGCCTCTGCCAAAACCCACCTCATCCGAAGCCGCCTGGTCAGCGGGATCCGGAGGTTCCTGGATGAAAGGGGATTCCTCGAGGTGGAAACCCCGATGATGCAGCCGATCCCAGGCGGGGCAGCAGGCAGGCCCTTCAAGACCCGTCACAACGCCTTAGGGATGGACCTCTACCTTCGGATTGCCCCGGAGCTTTACCTGAAGCGGCTTTTGGTGGGCGGCCTGGAGAAGGTCTATGAGATCAACCGGAGTTTCCGCAACGAGGGGATCTCGACCCGGCACAACCCGGAGTTCACCATGCTGGAGGTCTACGAGGCCTACGGCGACTGTCGCTCGATGATGGAACTCACCGAGGAGCTGATCACGACCGTGGCCCACGAGCCGAAGGGAACGAGCCCCTTGACCTTCGCTGGGAAAACGGTGGACCTTACAAGACCGTGGAAGAGGGTTTCGTTGGCGCAGCTTCTCTACGAAAAATTCAAGGTCGAGCCAACCGATTCTGTGGAGACCCTGGCGCAGGCGATGAAGCTGGACGTTGGGGTGATCCCCAAGAACCAGTTGGCCAAGGTGGTCTTAGCTACGCTGGAGGAGCTGTTCCAGCATGAGACGAATACCCCGGTCTTTGTCACCGATTTTTTGAAGGTCTTCTCGCCCTTGGCAAAATCGGTTCCGGGTAGCACCCTCGTCGCCGACCGGTTTGAGCTCTTTATCGGAGGACTGGAGGTGGCCAACGCCTACACCGAGCAAAACGACCCGATCGAGCAGCGCCGAAGCTTCCAGAGCTCTCAGGCGTTGGGCGGGGAACAGGCGCAGGCGGTTGACGAAGATTTCCTCGAGGCATTGGAGTACGGCATGCCCCCGGCCGGCGGCTTGGGGGTCGGGATCGATCGGCTTGCGATGCTCTTGACCGGTTCTGATTCTATTCGGGATGTCATCCTCTTTCCCACCCTGCGTCCCGAGGCGTAAGATCTTTTAAGATGCGGTACGAACTGTTTCTGGCCCTGAGGTACTTAGGGGGCTTAAGGCGGTCGCAGCCGTTCGTCTCGGTGATCGCGGCGATCTCGATGGCCGGGGTGGCGCTGGGGGTGGCGGCGCTGCTCGTGGTCTTGGGGGTGATGTCCGGCTTTGACGCGGACCTACAATCCAAGATCATCGGCTCCAACCCGCACCTCGTGGTGGAGGCAGAGGGAGGGATCGTGGCAGATGAATCCCTCCTTGCGAGGATCGAAGAGGTGGCCGGTGTCGTGGCCAGCGCCCCTTTTGCCCAGACCCAAGTCCTTTTAAAACACGGGGAGGAGGCCAAGGGGGTGATCCTCCGGGGGATTGACCCGGCGCGAGAGCCCCAGGTCACCCAATTAAACCGGAACCTGGTAGAGGGAACCTGGCCGCCAGGGCCGGGTGAGCTGATGATCGGCTTTCAATTGGCGCAGAGGTGGCGGCTTCATCCGGATGACACGGTGCTGGTTTTAAGCGGGCGCTCGGCCAAGCCGATTCCCATGACCGTCCGGGCGATCCACGCCACCGGGATGTACGAGTACGATCTTCATCTGGCCCTGACCCCTGTGGCGACGGTTCAGGAGATGCTGGGTAAGCCGGGCAAGGTTTCTGGAATCGGGATTCGACTCTTGGATCCGATGGAGGCCCCGAAGGTGAAGAAGGCGCTTCAGCCCAAGCTGGGCTTCCCCTACTGGGTGGTGAGCTGGATGGACTTGAACCAGAGTCTCTTCGCGGCCCTGAAGCTGGAGAAGGTGACGATGTTCGTCATTTTAACCCTCATCGTTCTGGTGGCCTGCTTTAACATTGTGGCGACCTTGCTCATGGTGGTGGTGGGAAAGACCAAGGAGATTGGCATCTTGAAGGCGGTGGGGGCCACGACCGGCTCGATCCGAGGGCTCTTCACCTGGGTGGGGATTTTGATCGGGCTGGCCGGCACCCTCGTGGGGACGTTGGCAGGGGTGGGTCTGTGCGGGCTGCTGTCCAAGTACCAGTTCATCCAACTGCCGCCGGAGATTTACTACTTGGATCGGCTGCCGGTTCAGCTTGAAGCTTCCGATGTCCTCTTGGTGATCGCTTCGGCGCTGGCGATCGCCTGGGCCTCCTGCCTTTACCCGGCCTGGGTCGCGGCCCGGATGGAGCCGGCCGCCGCCCTGCGGTACGAATAAGCGATGAGACAACGCGAGCACGAGCAAACGGAGATGGCATGCCTGACGGCGTTGGGGCCGTGTGCATACCAACTTGTTGTCTCATCGCTTCTGAGGGAAGAACCACTGCCTGGTTCTTCCCTCAGGGCTCCTTTCTCCGGCAAA
>CAYJSX010000056.1:0-7696 GCA_964372575.1 uncultured Planctomycetia bacterium | reverse complement strand
TGGTCGTTCGCAATGACGACCTCGTCGCTGTCTCCGGCGGCTAAACTCTTACGAGTTCGCCTGAATTAATAGTAACGAATAGCCAGATTTTATGTTGAAAAAGCCTGCCCCATCGGGTAAGCTTATGCTTACGTTAAGGCACCCCGATGCGTAACGCTCCCCGAATCGCAGCCTTTCTGCTGGCCCTTTCCCTTGGCCTGCCTGGCCCAGCGATTGCCCTCCGCCAGGAGGGCCCCGGCGACCGGCCAGGGCTTGTCCGATCTCTCAAAAAAGCCGGGCTGGCACCCCAAGAGGACCAGTCGGCGCCCCCCACCGCCGGGCTAGAGGAGCCGCCGGTGCGTGAGGTGAAGGTGGAGAAGATATCGGTGGATCCGACTGATTCCGATGCGGTACAGAACGTATTGCGGCAGATCACCTTCAGGGATCTGGAGGTGGGGATTCGGTCGGCGGAGTTTTCTTACGACGATTATGGGCAGGTAAATCGCCTGGTGATTGATTGGAAGAATGAACCTAGGGACCTTCCGGAGCAAACGGTTGATTTAGGGATCGACGGGATCTTCCATTTCAAGATCCAGGATGGGGTCCCCTGTGTCTGGATGGGTAGAGAAGGTCAAGTGTACTGGATGATGAGCGGCTATGACCTGGTGGAGAAGGTTTGGGATGATGCGGGGCAATTAAAAAAGGCAGACCTCTTCTACGTCACCGTTTCACACTTTCTTACCCCGGAGGGCCGCGTTATACCCGCCCATGAATCGTTCGATCACGTAGAGGTCCTCCCATTTATTCGTGGTCTCATTCAACAAAAGGGATGGCCCGGGTCCCAAGTGGCCGTCATCCTGGTGGATCATCATCCCGACGATTATGCTCACGAGGAATTCTTGTCGGAGCACAGCGCCAACTGGGGCACAGTGCTAAAGCAAGATGGTTCAGTCGGCCAATTCAGTTGGTTTGCTTTCGATGAAACGACATCTCCAGAGAAGCCATGGAGCAAAGGAATCATAGATCTTTTCACAAGAGACCTTGATGAACTGTCTGGCCTGGCTCTTCAGGAATATCATGTGATCGCAACCCACGATGCCGATGCCATTTCTTTGGAAGATGACCGTGTGGCTAAAGGAGTTATCCTGGATCGCGTGGAAAGAGTGCTTGAGACCCTTAAGGGGGCTCAAGCGGCAGGAAACATTCTCCTGGAGGCCCTGGATTTCACCCGCTCCGCCTTTTCCAAAAATGAAAGCGGGGAGTATTCCCCAAGGGATCAGAGCAACCTTATCCAGAATGCCTGGGTGAGTGGGTATCGGATGATGCTGGGAGGGGAGGTTTTCCTTCAGAAGATCCCCAGGTTCCAGCCGATGCTCGCTGATTGGGGCGTGGACGAAGTGGCTGGGCTGGTGAAATCCATTGACCAAGCCTTGCAGACGGCTCCAGGGGATGTGTCAGGGGATCGGCCGATGGTGGTATTGGACGCCCAGATGCTGGAGTTTCCAGGGCTCAGGGAGATCCTTCGGCAAGCGGCCTTCTTTGACAGACCGTTTCTTTTTGGAGAAGCGCCTGCCAAGGTTAAAAATTACTACCCCTCCATTGAGCATAACCTTCGGGAGCTTGAGGATTTAGCCCACCTTCCTCTTGGAACGAGGGTGACCTTCTGGGGCAAGCCGGAGAATTTAGCTTGGGTACGGGATCACGTGAAGGGTCTTGGTCTTGCCTTTGTAGAACCTCATTCCACCGTGCCCACTTTATTTACCCTCGTTGTGGGCCTGGGTGTCCCTCAACCGAGGGCAGCCCAGCTTCTTTCCGCCGGGCTGGAGGAGGAGCGGGCGCTGGGCGCCGGCACCTAGCTCGCCGCGGCTGGAGGCCTATTGACATCGATGCAAGATTAACGTACACTTTTGCATCATGGTAGAGAGAGTGATCTCCCTGCCCAAGCGGGAGTCTTTCTTCCTCTTTGGGCCGCGACAAACGGGCAAGAGCACCCTCATTGAGAGCCGCTACACCAAGGCCCTCTGGAGGATCGATCTGCTCTTGACCGACCTCTACCTCACCTATTCCAAGGATCCTGCCTTGTTCCGAAGGCAGGCGCTTGAGAAGATCCGCAGCGAGGGGATCCGAACGATCTTCATCGATGAGATTCAGCGCGTCCCGCTGCTTTTGAACGAGGTTCAGGCCTTGATGAAGGAGTCAACCTGCCAGTTTATCCTGACCGGTTCCAGCGCCAGAAGGCTCAAGAGGGGAGGGGCCAACCTCTTGGCCGGAAGGGCGGTGGAACGTCACCTTTTCTCCTTGTTGGTTGAGGAGCTCAAGGGCCAATTCCAGTTGGAGGAGGTTCTTCGGTTTGGGAGCCTTCCGGCCCTCTTAGGCAAGGACAGAAACCAGAAGATAGATTTCCTGACGACGTACGTACATACCTACCTCAAGGAAGAGGTCCAGGCGGAGGGGATCGTCCGCAACCTGGGGGGGTTTTCCAGATTCTTGGACATGGCGGCCTTTCAGTGCGGGGAGCTGCTAAGCTTCAGCTCGATTGCTCGGGAGGTGGAGCTTCCCATCCGGACGGTGCAGTCCTATTACGATATCCTGGAGGATACCTTGGTCGGTTTCCGGTTCTTCCCGTGGAGGAGAAGCGTCCGCAAACGTTTGGCCGCGCACCCCAAATTCTTCTTCTTCGACCTGGGGGTCACCAATGCCATGAACAGGCGCTTGACAGGGCCGCTGGATCCCTTGACCCGGGGCAAGCTTTTTGAGCAGTTTGTTATCCTGGAGACCAGCCGGCTCCTCCAGTACCGCCGCAGCGAGGCCAGTCTCTATTTCTGGAGAACCAACCATGGGGCGGAGGTGGATCTCTTGATCGAAAGGCACGGCAAGCTGGTCGCCGCCTTTGAGATCAAATCCACCCCACGCGTTGCCGGGGCGCACCTGACGGGGATTCGGGCCTTTCAGGAGGAGCACCCCAAGGTCCCTTGCGCTGTTATCTCCACCGCAAGCCATGCCTATTCCTTGGGCGACGTGAAGGTTCTTCCTTGGCAGAGCTACCTGAAGATCCTCCCCGATTTTCTCGCTTCCTAGCCGGGTGTCTCGCCAGGCGGTACCGACGGTGGTCTTCCTGCCGGGCTTAAGGAGGAGCGGGCACTCGGCAGCGGGACGTAGCGAAGGGGCCGTTTTTCATACCGATGAAGAATAGACTTGACCAATTTTCATTGCCATGTAAAATGGCCCTATGAGGTATTTTCCCCGGCAGGTCCTGGGCTGGGCCTTGACGGATGAGGCGCTACACGGGCGGATGGCCTTCATTGCCGGGCCGCGTCAGGTGGGCAAGACCACCGCCATCCAGCGTTTCTTGACGCAGCTTAAACAGGCCAAGCTTTTCTACAACTGGGACACCCCAACGGTCAAGCGGCGGTTCGCCGCGGATCCCAATTTTTTCGTAGAGGATCTGCCGCCGGAACAAAAGCAGCCCTGGGTGGCCCTTGATGAAATCCACAAGTACCCCAAATGGAAAAATCTCCTGAAGGGCTACTACGATGAGTGGCGGGGCCGCGTTCGGTTTGTCATTACGGGAAGCGCACGGCTGGAGTTTTTTCGACGCTCCGGAGACAGCCTGGTGGGTCGCTATTTTCTCTTCCACATGCTTCCCTTAGGCGTCCGGGAAATCTTGGGAGAAAAGGCGATGGGGGCGCCGACATGGTCGCTCCATGCCCCCTTACCCGTGATCCCGGCGGTCCCTCCTGAGAACGGTCGGGCCCTGGAGGATCTCCTCCATCTATCTGGTTTCCCAGAGCCCTTGGCCGTTGGCACACAGAATTTTTGTCGCCGGTGGCGGGACAACCACATCTCTCTCATTGTGAGAGAAGATTTGCGCGACCTGACCAAGATCGTGCAGGTCCGTAAGCTCGAGACGCTCCTGTACCTGTTGCCAGAGCGGGTTGGATCGCCGCTGTCCCTGAACGCACTTAAAGGCCCCTTGGAGGCTGCCCACGGTTCCATCCGTTTGTGGCTGGAGGCCTTGAAGACGGTTTACCTGGTCTTCTCGATCCCTCCGTGGACGGCCCGGCTGGCGCGGGCGGTCCGGAAGGAGCAGAAGTATTACTTCTGGGATTGGGGGATGTGCGCGGCCTCCGGGGCCCGCTTTGAGAATTTCCTGGCGGTGCAGCTGCAGCGTGCCACTGCAGCTTGGAATGAACAGGGGCTAGGGCCCTTTCGGCTCCACCATCTCAGGACGAAGGATGGGGCTGAAGCGGATTTTGTCATTGGAGATCGCAGCCAGGTGTACCTCTTGGTTGAGGCCAAGGAGAGCGACACCACCTTAGATCCCACCCTCGCCAACTTGCAGGCTAAGGTCCAGGCTCGGGTGGCCATACAGGTTGTTAACCGTAAGGGGGTCTGCGTTCAGAAGGGAAAGGGTCTCTATGTGATGGGAGGGGATCGGTTTCTGGGACTCCTGCCCTAGCCCGCGCCCCCCTACACCTCGATGCAAGATTAACGTACACTTTTGCAACGTGGTGGGGTGGTAAAATGAAATTTCTGCGATGAACCTACCGGATTCCCTTGGAGCGTTCGATACCTTAAAAACGCCCCAGGGGCCCTTTCGCTTCGCGAGCTTGAAACGGCTGGCCATGATGAAGGTGGGCCAGGTCGAGCGGCTGCCTTTCTCGGTCAAGATTCTGCTCGAGGCCTTGCTGCGCAGCGTGGACGGCTTCCGGGTGACCGAGGCCGATGTAAAGAACCTGACCCAGTGGGATCCCAAGAGTCCTTCCCCCATTCAGATCCCGTTTATGCCGGGCCGGGTGATCCTGCAGGATTTCACCGGGGTGCCCTGTCTCGTGGACCTGGCGGCCCTGCGTTCGGCCTTGAGCCAGGCCGGCGGCGACCCCAAGGGAATCAATCCCTTGATCCCCTGCGACCTGGTGATCGACCACTCGGTTCAGGTGGACTCCTTCGGCTCGCCGAAGGCGTTGGTCGAGAACGCCCGGATCGAGTTTGAGCGTAACCAAGAGCGCTACGAGTTCTTGAAGTGGGGGAGCAAGGCCTTCGACAATTTCCGGCTGGTTCCGCCGGCCACCGGCATTGTTCACCAGGTGAACCTGGAGTACCTGGCCCAGGTCGTGATGACCCGCAAGCTGAATGGCGAGACGATCGCCTTCCCGGACAGTCTGGTGGGAACCGACTCTCACACCACGATGATCAACGGGTTAGGCGTTTTGGGCTGGGGGGTGGGCGGCATCGAAGCAGAGGCGGCGATGCTGGGGGAGCCCCTCGTGATGACGGCGCCGGCGGTCGTCGGCTTCAAGCTTTCCGGCAGGCTTGCCGAGGGTGCAACCGCCACCGACCTGGTGTTGACCGTCACCCAGCTTCTGCGCGCCAAGGGGGTGGTTGGGAAATTCGTCGAGTTCTTTGGGCCCGGGCTTTCTACCTTGCCCCTCCCGGATCGGGCGACGATCGCCAACATGTGCCCGGAGTACGGGGCCACCACCGCCTATTTTCCGGTGGACCCAGAGACCCTGCAGTACCTCAAGCTGACCGGACGCCCTGCCGAGCTGGTTGATCTGGTGGAGCGCTACACCAAGGAGCAGGGGCTCTTCAGAACCGACGCCTTGGCGCCTCCTGATTTCTCGGAGGTGATGGCGCTTGATCTGGGCCAGGTGGAGCCCAGCCTCGCTGGCCCCAAGCGGCCGCAGGACCGGGTTTCCTTAAAAGGGTCAAGGCAGAGCTTTCGCAGGGCGCTCGTGGCCTCTCTGGAAGGGAAGCTCGCCTCGCTGGACCCAAGCCGGCTGAACCACTGGATGGGCGAAGGCGGAGCAGTGGCGGCGCCGGAAGCAAAGCCCTCTTCCACCACAGCGGCCTTGGATCGACCCGATCCCCTTTCAGACCTAACCCGGAAGATTCCCGTAATCCTTCCTTCTGGGCCAAGCCAGGTGGGGCATGGGTCGGTGGTGATTGCCGCCATCACGAGCTGCACCAACACCTCCAACCCCTCGGTCATGGTGGGGGCAGGGCTCTTGGCCAAGAAGGCGGTTGAGCGGGGGCTGACGGTCAAGCCGTACGTCAAGACAAGCCTCGCCCCAGGCTCGCGCGTTGTGACGGAATACCTGGAGAACTCCGGGCTCACTCCCTATCTCGAAAAGCTTGGGTTTTACACCGTGGGCTACGGCTGCACGACTTGCATCGGCAATAGCGGCCCGTTGCCGGAAGCGGTGGCCTACGCGGTGAAGGAGCATGACCTGGCGGTCGTGTCGGTCCTCTCCGGAAACCGGAACTTCGAGGGACGGATTCACCCGCAGGTCAAGATGAACTATCTGGCCAGCCCCATGCTGGTCGTGGCCTACGCCTTGGCCGGCACCATGGACATCGATCTGATGAAGGAACCGCTGGCCAAGGATTCGCAGGGCAAAGAGGTTTTCTTGAAGGAGCTCTGGCCCACCCAGAACGAGATTGCCGAAACGGTTTTAAAATCGGTCACGGCCGAGGCCTTTCGGAAGCGCTACGCCGAGGTTTTTGAAGGGACCTCCGAATGGAAAGAGATTCCCGCCGCCAGCGGCGAGCTTTATGCCTGGAGCGATGAAAGCACCTACATCCGACAGCCCCCTTACCTCCTTAATTTTCCCAAGGAGCCGCCTGGAATCCGGCCGATCCAGGGAGCCCGCGTCTTGGAGTTCCTGGGGGATTCGGTGACGACCGACCACATCTCTCCGGCTGGATCGATCCCCAAGGACTCGCCGGCCGGGCAGTACCTGATCTCGCTGGGTGTAGCGCCCAAGGATTTCAACAGCTACGGAGCCCGCCGGGGGAACGACCGGGTGATGGTGCGCGGGACCTTTGCCAACGTCCGGATCAAAAACAAGCTCGCCCCGGGGGCCGAGGGCTGGTGGACGACTTACAAGCCCTTCGACTCGGCCGTTCATCCTGAGCCCTTCGGCAAGCTCAGGACAGGCCTTGTCGAAGGAGAACGGCCGACTCAGGGCGAACGGATGACTGTCTTTGAAGCCTCGGTTCGCTACCAGAAAGAAGGGCTCGCGCTGGTTGTGATCGCGGGCAAGGAATACGGCTCCGGTTCCTCCCGCGACTGGGCGGCCAAGGGGCCGGCCCTCCTGGGGGTTCGGGCGGTGATCGCCGAAAGCTTCGAACGGATCCACCGCAGCAACCTGGTGGGGATGGGGATCCTCCCGCTTGAGTTCATGCCGGGTGAGAATGCGGAAAGCCTGGGGCTCACCGGAAAGGAAACGTTCGACATTTTAGGGCTGGACGACCGGCTCAAGGTGGGCCAGCTCATCGAGGTCATGGCAAAGGCAGAGACCGCTTCTCTTAGGGACAGTTCATTCTCGAGAGAAGTGTCCCCGAGAGAAGCGGTCTCTTTTTTGGTTAGGGTGAGGATTGATACGCCGGTGGAGATGGCCTATTACCGAAATGGCGGGATCCTTCCTTACGTCCTGCGGAAGTTTCTGAAGAAATGAAGATCGAGAAGCCCCTGGTGGTGTTGGATCTGGAGACGACCGGCACCTGGATCGGGAAGGACCGGATCGTTGAGATCGCGATGATCCGGCTTGAGCCCTCGGGCGAGCGGAACCACTTCCAATCGCGGGTCAACCCCGGCATGCCGATCCCGCTAAGGGTCTCCCAGATCATCGGGATCACCGACGAGGATGTGAAGGAGGCGCCGCCCTTCAAGGCGATCGCCCCGAAGGTGCTGGAGTTTATCAAAGAGGCAGAC
>CAYJSX010000055.1:0-7700 GCA_964372575.1 uncultured Planctomycetia bacterium | reverse complement strand
CAATTGAATTTTTGAAGAAAGAGGGCTTCCTGCCGGATCAGTTAACCATTAAGTCTACCCCACAGCAACCACCAGATGGAACCAAGGCCCATGCCGGTTTAGAGGAGAAGGAGCAGCTTAAGCAGCGGCTTACGTCGGTTCAAGAGGTACAGGTGACAAAGATCTGGCGGGTCACAGACCAAGGGTGGGTACTGGAGCAAGTTAACATTGACGACCCGACCGGTTCCAGTTGGATGTTGATGCTGCCTAAGATGTCACCCCAAACACCGTTGGAGGGAGTGAAACCCACTGAGATTCCGAATGCTGCGCCACTTGCTATAAAGACCGAAAGGGTGCTGGTTGCCTCGGCCCTCGCATACCTAGACCTGAGCCAAACGGTCCAGCAGCTTCGGGTTCCTTCCATATCGTCGTCGTTGAAAACTCAACCACCCCCATCTCCTTCTTCAATCGGGCCGTTGGGAATCAAGGTGACCGACAAACTTTACATAGTGCCTGATGCTGTCATAAAGGCAGCTCGCCTTGCAAAGATTGGTGGCAGCGATACAGGGACCAAGGCCGTTCATGTAAAAGAGGGTGCACAGCCTTTGCCAGAGCACGTGTACAGATTGCTCCTTGCATACTTGGCTCAGGTGGATCCCTCCCTCCACGATCAGCTCGCTGCGATGCCTGATCTTGGGATTTCTGCGTTCAATGCTGTGTATTTCGCACCGGGGAATATCCTCATTTTGGCAAGTCGAACAACAGATCCTGACGGCATCCGGCAAGATTTGGGTCATGAAATCTTCGAGCGAGCGTTGCGAACAGCCCCGGAGGAACAGCGAGGGCCTTTAAGAAGGGCTTACGCTTTTCTTGATAATGAATATGCATTATTCAAAGAAGGAAACCTGAAATTGTTCGGCGACTTCCCGCCATACCTGGAACAGATCCGTCAAGGGACCTTTGCCGAGGAATTCTGGACTTGGGTGGCTTGGCCTGATTTTGGAGTTCCCGCGTTAGACCAGCAATTTCCTCAAGCCATTATGCGGCTTCTTGACCGAGCCGAAGCTGCTGCTACCCCCCTTATAGCCGATGAAATCAGAGCTGCACGGAAAATCCTTCAAGAGCTTAAATCCCAATCCGAGAAAGAAGCGAAGGAGGCCGTACGCCAGGTGCTTGCTGCCCTACCTTCTGCCGGTTTGGAGGAAGGCGTATGGGTTCCAACGGTCGAGGAGTTAGAGAAATCCGACGATCCGAATGCCCGCCAGTTGGCCCAAGAGGCAAGAGCAGCTGGCTATTCCCATGTGGTCTTGATCCCAACGGCTTTAAGTGAGAAGGCGGACTTTGAAGAACTGGTGGTCACGCTGTTTGCGCAAGAGAGTGTCGTGACCAAGGCGACGGCCGTGTTGACGCCTGAGAAGGGGTTGACGCTCAAAGTCTACCAACGTTATATTCCACCCCAGGCCGGAAGCGTGGCTGAATTTTTGCGGGAGCACATCACCGAGGAGATTCAGGCCCCTGTGGTTGCCTTGGACGCCACCTTTGAAGGAACCGTAGCCCAAATCCTTCCGACTAACCATCCTTTGACCCTCCTGCTTGACGCCGAGGAGCACCATCTGATGCCCTACCGGAAGGCAATCGCGACCCTCTTCACCAACCCACCAAAAGAGGGACTGCGGAATTTGATCTTAAAGCTGAGCCGAGGTTCTGTCCGCCCTGTCACGATCGGCGGCCGCGACTTTACGGCCATCTTCGCATAACTCCCACCCCCTCTTACCAGCCCCGTCAGCTTAGGACACCCTTATCTCGTAAAACCCCGAAGTCCACTTAAAGAATGCCTTCGCGTGCTTGACCTAAGCGGAGTTTCAAGGGTCTGGATCGCTTTTTAAAGCGGTTCCCCAAGAAGGAGGCGAAGGACGCTGGGGCCCACCGGGGCTCTCCGATGGCCAACGCTGCGGCCAATCCTTAAAACTTGGAATGGGGGCGCAGGTGCTGGCACGGCCCGTGCCGCCAAAAAGGCCGCGGCCGTCGGGGTAGTCCATTCAAATCGGTACGGAAGAAATTTAAGACGAAAAGACTTAGAGCCAGCTTCAAAACCCTTGGTTTGCGAGCTGCGAAGCCCGATGGCCGGGCCATGCCGGCGTTGTCGCTCCTTAGCGTATCGCCCTCCGGGATACGCCGTTGCCGCTCCGCCTTGGCCTGGCCGCGTCCCTCGGTCTTCTCGCCATCCAACCGGGTTCTGAAACCGGCTCTTAAGCAGCCGGCTGGCGACCGGGCCTGCTGAGAATCGCCACCTGCCGTGGGGATCCTGGTAGCTTCTCCCCATCGGAATGGCGGAAACGTGGAGGCCGCCGATTCGAAAGAAAGAAACGGCCGCGCACAGCCCGGCCAGCTCCACCATCGTCTCGACACGGGCCAACTGATGGAAACGCACCTTGGCAGGTGCTTCACGGTGAATCTTCCCTTCGGCCTTCGCGAGGGTGCGAAGGATCCGCACCAAGTCCTCCTTGGTCTGCTGCCTTAAACCGGAGTTCGCCGCCCACGTCACCCAATCGTGAGCCGAGGAAGGAACCCGACGACTTGGCTTGAGCTCGACGACGCGGGTGCGAATGGCCCACTGCCCTTCCCGTTGGACCCGCTCGCGCTGAATTCGCACTCGGGAAATCCCAAGCGCGCGCAGGATCTCTTGAAGCTTGAAGCGAGGAAATCCCAGATCCAAGAAGGCCGACAGGAGCATGTCGCCGCTGACTCCGGCAGAGGCATCCACGAAGAGAATGGTTTTGCTCAACAGCGGTCTAACGCGTCCTAAGATTCGCCGTTGGCCACGATCCGGCCGGCCAGGTACCCTGCCCCAAAGCCGTTGTCGATGTTGACGACCCCGACACCGGGCGAGCAGGAGTTGAGCATCGTCAAGAGTGGGCCCACCCCTTTAAAGGAGGCCCCATAACCGACCGAGGTGGGCACCGCCACCACCGGAGAGGCCACCAGGCCGCTCACCAGAGAGGGTAGGACGCCGTCCATTCCGGCCACCACCACAATCGCGCGGGCCCTGCGCAAAAGGGCGAGGTGCGCCAAGAGTCGGGAGACGCCGGCCACCCCGACGTCATAGAGGGATCGGACCTCATGACCCATCCCCTTTAAGGTCAACGCCGCCTCCTCGGCCACAGGGATATCGGCCGTGCCGGCCGTGATCACCAGGATCAAGCCCTTTTTCTTTTTAGGAGAAGGGGCGGGCCCCAGGGTCATCTTGGCTTTCGGAAAGTAGCGCAGCCACGGGAGCCGGCGCTTGAGGGCGCGCGCGGCGGCGGGCTCAAGCTTGGTGACCACCACCGGCTGCCCATGGGCCTTTAAGGTCTTGGCGATGGCGGCCATCTGGGGAACCGTCTTTCCGGGGGCAAAGATCACCTCAGGAAACCCGCGGCGGGCCAGACGCTCCAAATCCACCTTGGCAAATCGAAGCTCTTTAAAGGAAGGCATAAGAAACCCGCGGTGAACGTATCGCCGTATGCTAGAGAGCGAAGATGACCGCCAGAAGAATCAACAGGGCAAGAAGCGCGATCAGGTAAAAGTCGTTGAAGTAGACAAACTCCGTCAAGCGGCTTAAAAAATTCATTCCCTCGGCCCCCGGAGGAGAGGCAGGGCGAGGGGAAGGAACCGTAGGCGGACGAATCGCTTCCAAATCCGTCAGGCGCACGCGCAGCAGAGAACCCCCCAGCCGAAAGGCCGGCAGCCGTCCCGACTGGATCATCGCCTCCACATCGTCGGCCGGCACCCCCAGCCGACGCGCGGCCTCCTCCAGGGTCAGGAGCTTTTCTGGGCCGCCACCCACTCGTCTATCTTGTCCTTCTCGAACTGCCATTCTTCCGCCTGCTTAACCGCGGGGATTTTGCCCTCCCGCGCCCATTCCTCCAAGAGGCCCCGTTCCACCTCCAGGTACCCCGCCACATCGGACAGGGACATCCAACCTGCTTCTGAAGGCGGCATCTGGATCGTCCCCTCGATGCGGGAGCCATCCTCCACCACCAGGTGGGGCGTCCAGATTTCTCCCTGCACCACGGCCGGCGCGACCACCTTGAGCGATTTCTTGGCGATGATCTTGCCGCTCACCCGGCCGGCGATGGTGATCGATTCTCCGGTGATGTCGGCTAAGACCACCGCCTTCTCGCCTACGGTCAGGTCTCCCTGGGTTTCCAACGTCCCTTGAAAACGGCCGCTGATCCTAAGCGAAACCGGCTCTTTGAAAGCCAGCGAGCCCTGCATGCTGGCCGTCACATCCAGAACCCGAGAAGATTCTGCCTGTCTCTTCCGTCCTCTGCCCAGCATCAGTAAGCCCTCCCTCAATAGAGAAACCGCTTCTCAAAAGGACACTTCATTCCCCCAGAACCCTTAAGAGAAGTGTCCCCGAGAGAAGCGGTCTCATTTCTGTTGGGCCCGCTTGGAACCGGAGATCTGTCGCTCCAGGCGTGTGAAAAAGAGGAGGGCCACCAAGACGAGGACCGTGGTGGTGGCAGCCCCTAGGTAGAACCCTGAACCGACCGCCAGGCCGATCCCCGCGGCCGCCCAGAGACTGGCCGCCGTGGTAAGCCCTCGCACCGAGTCGCGGAATTGGATGATGGTGCCGGCTCCCAGAAAGCCAATCCCGCTGACCACCTGGGCGGCGATCCGCCCGGGATCCAGCTCCACCGTTCCTCGATAGATCTCCATGAGATGGATCCCGGTCAGCATCATGAGGGTCGAGCCCACGCACACCAGGATGTGCGTACGGAAGCCCGCCGCCCGGCCCTGAACCTCCCGCTCCAGACCCACCAGGCCGCTCAAAACCACCGCCAGGCACAACCGAAAAACCACTTCCCAGTCTGAGACCATTTAACTCATCTCCACGGAAAGATCTGCAACCGTCGTCAGCTCTGAAAGAAGCCGTGCCTTAAGGCGAAACCCCAACCCCGCGATCATGGCTCCATTATCGGTCGAAAGGGGGATCTCCGGCAAGGCCAAATCGATCTTGAAATCTGAGGCGACCTGCGTAAGGCGGCCGCGAAGTCTGCGGTTGGCGACAACCCCTCCGCCGGCGGCCAATCTGCGGATCCGAAACTGGCTGCAGGCAGCCAGTGACTTCATCACGATCTCCTCCACCACGGAGGATTCGAAGCTGGCCGCCAGGTCGGCGACAAAATCGGCACTCAGGCCACCCCCCTCTTTTGCCTTCACCTTGTACATTACCGCCGTCTTGATGCCGCTAAAGGAGAAGTCGTACGGCGAGCCCCCCTTGATCTTGGGGGTCGTGAAACGAAAGGCCTTGGGGTTTCCGCCGGCGCCCACCCGTTCGATCTCGGGCCCGCCTGGAAATCCCAAGCCGAGGAGCTTCGCCACCTTGTCGAAGGCCTCGCCGACGGCGTCGTCCAGCGTTTGCCCCAGCAGTTTAAAACCCTTTAGCCCATCCATCCGGACGAGCGCCGTGTGGCCGCCGGAGACCACCAGGCCGATGGCCGGCCCTTCAAACGGAATCTCTCCCTGCGTCATGAAAGCGGCGTACAGGTGGGCCTGCAGGTGATTGACGCCGATCACCGGCTTTCCCCAGGCGATCCCCAGGGCCTTGGCCGCCGCTAACCCCACCGCCAGCGACCCGGCCAGGCCAGGCCCATAGGTCACAGCGATCTGATCTACTTGGGAGGCAGCGACCTTGGCCGAAGCCAAAAGGGTCTCCAACTCATACGTCAGCAGCTCCACGTGGGCGCGGCTGGCAATCTCCGGAACCACCCCTCCGTAGGGTTGATGGAGTTTGAGACTGGAGGCGGTTTGGGTCGCCAAGATCTTGCGGCCATCTTCGACCAGGCCTAAGGCCGTCTCATCGCAGGATGTCTCAATGCCCAGGACGATCATCTCGCCGCCTCCTCCTGCCGGGCAAGCTGAGAAGCGTACACCAATCGGTAGCCGGCTCGCCGCAAGGCCGGAGCGGCTTCTTGAAGAACCCGCAGGGTATGCGGCCGGTCGTGCCCGATGGCAACCGCCTCTCCCCGCTGGGAGGCCAAGCGGGCGAGCTGTTCGAGACTGCGCCAAATCGCCTCAGGGTCAGGGTCGTTGTCCAAGAAGACCAACCGCTTGGCGAACTTGAGCCCCAGCTCCTTAGAAAGCTCGCCGCAGACCGAATGGTCTGTCACGAAGCTGTCCAGAAAGAAGAGCTTCCGGCGCTTGACCTCCTTAAGGACCATCCTCATCAAGGCCGGATCGGCCGTCGCCTTGGAGCCCTGGTGGTTGTTGATCCCTCGGGCGCGGGGGACAGTGGCCAGCGACTTCCCCAGCAGCTCGCTCACCTCCTCTTTCGTCATGCCGGTGGAAAGGGTATGGGCCTCGCGCGGTTCATGAGCAGAGAGCGGCTCCATCGGCATGTGAAGGATCACCTCATGGCCGTTCCGGCGGGCCTCCTGGGCCACCCGGGTAGAGTAAGGAAGGTTGGGAAGAACCGAAACCGTCAGGGGCTCTCGAATGGTCTTTAAATAAGGAAGCTGGCCCACCCCATAGCCCCAATCGTCCAGGACGATCGCGATCTTCCCCCTGCCCTTCGGAAAGGTCTTCACCGGTACCGGTAGAGCGGCCGGCCGGGCAATCTTCTGAGGCAAGAGGGGTTCCTGCTTTTGAACGGGCTTGTGAATCGCCCGGAAGGCGAAGGCCAGGCCCGCCAAAATCAGCAGGGCCGTGCCGCCTAAGAGCAGCCTTTCTCTCAACTCCTCCCCTTCAAGACCTTCAGGCCCTTTAAGAGGTCCACCGCCCTTAAGACCAGCGAATCCTCCTCGGGCCTTCGCTCCTCGACTTCGGCAGACGGCTTCTCCCCCTTGGCCGGCGGCTCAGATTTTTCCTCCACCAAGACGTCCGGGTCCAGCCCTTTGCCGTGAATCATCGTGCCGGAGGGCGTGTAATACTTGGCTGTGGTCAGCCGGATCGCCGACCCATCCTTAAGAGGCACCACCGTCTGCACCGACCCCTTGCCAAAGGTCTTCGTCCCCATCAGGATGGCTCGGCGGTGGTCCTTCAGGGCACCGGCCACAATCTCCGAGGCAGAGGCAGAGCCGCCGTTGACCAGAATCACCATCGGGAAGTTGACCATCGGCTTTTCGGTGCGCGAGACAAGCTCCATGTTCTGGCTCTTGACCCTCCCCTTGGTGGAAACTACAGCGGTTCCCTTGGCTAAGAAAAGCTCCGCCACCTCCACCGCCACATCGAGAAGCCCTCCGGGGTTGTTGCGGATGTCCAGGATCAGCCCGTCCAAGCCCCCTGCCTGAAGATCTTCCAGGGCCTTGCGCAGGTCGCGCGGGGTGTTGTCCTGGAACTCGGTGATCCGGGCGTAGGCGATCCCTGGGACCACCCATCGGGTCTCCCGAACCGATTGGATCTTGATGATCGATCGGGTGAGGGTAGAATCGAAGAATCGGTTTTCCGACTCGCGCAGGATCGTCAAGGTGATCTTGCTCCCGGGTCTGCCCCGCAGGTGCTTGACCGCCTCATGGAGGGAGATCCCCCGGATCGCCTGACCGTCGATCTTGACGATCTTGTCGTTGGGCTTGATCCCTGTCTTGGCCGCCGGCGTATCGTCGATCGGGGCGACCACCGTGAGCATCCCTTCCTTGGAGATGGTGATCTCCAGCCCCACCCCGCCAAATTCTCCCTTGGTGTCCACCTGCATCTCGGTGAAGGCGTCCGGATCCAGAAACTGGCTGTGGTGGTCGAGC
>CAYJSX010000054.1:0-7895 GCA_964372575.1 uncultured Planctomycetia bacterium | reverse complement strand
GTCGCTTTCCCGGAAGAGACGCTCCAGGTTCGGAATGATCCCTTCGAAGGGCCGACCCCAGATCTCCAGGTTTCGCTGGCCGTACAGGAGGGCCTTTTTGGCCCAGGCAGGCAGCCGGCGCAGCGGAAGGGAGAGGTCAATCCCACTCCGATCGGCCCACTCTCTCACCAGAGATCGGTGGTAGAGGATGTAGCCCCGGCCTCCCCGCCTCCAGGGGGCAATGGCCCCCTCCTCAATCGATTGGGAGGGATCGGGGATGACCAGCTCCTTGTCCACCTCCAGTTTGGTCCCCAGCCCGTGGCAGGCCGGGCAGGCGCCGTAGGGCGAGTTGAACGAGAAGAGCCGGGGTTCCAGTTCCTCCAAGTTGATGCCGCAGCGGGCACAGGCGTACCGCTCGCTGAAGATCTGGTCCAAAGAGCCCTTCTTCGCTTCTTCGCGCTGGGGGCCTCCTGCCTGCGCTACCACCACGGTTCCCTTGCCCACTTTGAGGGCAGTCTCAATGGAATCGGTGAGGCGCTGCTTGACGGAGGGTTCCACCTGCAGCCGGTCCACCACCACTTCAATGGCGTGGGCCCTCTGCTTATCCAGCGCTATGGGACTGGCGAGTTCTCGAAGGGTGCCGTCGACCCGGACCCGGACAAATCCTTCTTTTTGGACTTGGCGAAAAAGCTCCCGGTACCCCCCTTTCCTTCCCCGGACGAGGGGAGCGAGGATCAGGATGCCCCCGCGGAAAAGGCGCAGGATCTGCTCTACGATCTCCTGGGCCGATTGGCGGCGGATCGGTTGGCCGCAACGGTAGCAGTGGGGGATTCCGATTCGGGCGTAGAGGAGGCGCAGGTAGTCGTAGATCTCCGTTTGGGTGGCGACGGTGGAACGGGGATTGCCGGCGGCGGTGCGCTGCTCGATGGCGATGGCCGGGGAGAGTCCGTGGATCTCCTCGACGTTGGGCTTCTGGAGTTGTTCGAGGAACTGCCTGGCATAGGCCGAGAGGCTCTCCACGTAGCGCCTCTGGCCCTCGGCGTAGATCGTGTCAAAGGCGAGAGACGATTTCCCGGAGCCGGAGAGGCCGGTGATCACAATCAGGGCGTTGCGCGGGAGGGTGAGGTGGATTCCCTTCAGGTTGTGCTCCCGGGCCCCTCGGATCACGATGGAGTCTGACAGGGCCTGGCGATTTCCGGTGGTCATGGCTAACCTTTTAGTATACACCAAAAAAACCCCGCCTTCGGGCAAGCCCAGAGGCCGCCCTCAGGCGGGGTTGATCCCTTTTAAAGGAAAGAGGGGCTTAAGGGTCTATCGCCTTCTCCTTCTCCTGCCGCCCCGGACCATCTTGGCGCGCGAAACGTCGCCCTGCTTGTCGATGAAGTAGAGGTAGCCGTCCTCTCTCTTGACACCGAGCTTGGCCACCTTCTGCGGGCGGCCTCCTCCCTTGGAGCCGCCACGGGCCATCTTCGCCCTCGAGATGTCGCCTTGCTTGTCGAGGTAATAGAGATAGCCCTTGATTCTTTTCACGCCTGCCTTGGCCACCTTTTGTGCCATACCCTTTCACCCCCTTTCCCTATTAGATTTTTGAAAATCCACAATCCACAATCAGAAATCCAATTTCTTTTTAGGTTCCCACTCGAACCGGTTCCAAGATCTCTTTTAAAAGGGCCAGGGCTGAAAAGGCAGCCAACAGACTGGTCTTGGGGTTTTCCTTCATCGCAAGGTTCTCGACCCGGGTGCTCAGGCGCCCGGCCTCTCCCACCACTTCCAGCTCGTGGATGTTGAAGCGGCCTTGGGGGTCGGCGATCACCCGAACCTCGGTTTGATCAGGCCCCAACCCAGCCAGGGACAGGGTGGCCGCCACATTCAGGTTCTGGGGATAGCCCTGGGCGGCCTGGCGCGCGGTGCCGCGGAAGACGAGGCGCGGCGCGAGCGAGCGCGTCCGCTTCATGCCCGGGGCCTTCGCCAGGGCAGCAAGCGGCTTTCGGGTGGTCAGGATCACCCTTTTGATCCTTCCGATGGCGTGGGCCTTCAAGGCATCCAGACCGGCCACGGCGCCGCTGGGCAGGTAGAGGGGCACACCGCGCCGGGCGGCCTCTGACAAAAGCTCAGGGTGCTTAAGCAGGCCGCCCGTGGAGAGGACCACAACCGGTTTGCGATGGCGGATCGCCAAGGGAAGCAGCTGGGAGACCGCGCCGGCAGAGGCCGCTTCCAGGAGGAGGTCGCATCGCCGGACGAGTTCCAGAAGCGGTAAGGGGGGGATCTGTTTTCTTAAGCGTTTAAGGAGCTTTTTCACGGCCTCAGGAGATGTGTCGTGCAGGCCCACGAGCCTTGCGCTTTTTGAGAATCGGTGCTGAATCGAAACGGCCAGGTAGCTCCCAATGGCTCCGCAGCCGACCAGGCCAACCTTAACCACCATGCACAAACGAGGGGGTACGGATCCGGTTCGATGCGTCTACCCAAACGACCTTGGGCTTGAAATGGAGCGCCTCGGCGTCTTGGGCCCAAGCGTAAGCGATGAGGATCAACGTGTCTCCGGGCAGGGCCCATCGGGCAGCGCCCCCATTCATACAGATGGTACCGGACCCTGCCGGAGCAGCCAGGCAGTAAGTCTCGATTCGGCTGCCGTTGGCCAAATTGACCACCTGCACCTTCTCCCCGGGGAGGATATCGGCCGCCTTGAGCAGTTCCTCGTCGACGGAGATGGAGCCCTCGTACCGAAGGTTGACCTCTGTCACCGTAACCCGGTGGATCTTGGACTTCATGAGGTTTCGAAGCATCTCTACCCTATGACGCACCCATCGATCAATCGGACCTTCCCGATCCAAACCGCCACCAAGAGCCATGCCCGACCCCGAACGATCGGTACATCCCTGAGGGTTTCAGGATCGACCACGGCGACGTAATCAACCGTCGCATGGGGGATGGACCGAAGGATCGTCCGGACCCGTCGAGAAACAACCTTCCCTTGACGCTGGCCACATTGTATCAGTCGACGGGCCTGCTGTAAAGCGTCGAAGATCCTCGAGGCGCCTTGGCGGTCCTGCCTCGAGAGGAGACGGTTGCGGGAGCTGGCGGCGAGCCCCTGGGGTTCCCGGACGGTGGGGCAGATTCGAAGGCGAACGTGAAAATTCAGATCTCGGATCAATTGCTCAACCATCCGGGCCTGCTGGGCATCCTTGCGCCCGAAGTAGGCGATGTCTGGTTCAACGAGGTTAAAGAGCTTTGTGACGATGGTGGCAACCCCGCGGAAGTGTCCAGGTCGGTGGATCCCTTCCAGAAGGCGGGACAGCTTCGTTACCTCGACAAAGGTCTGAAAATCGGATGGATAAAGGTCGCGGGCCTTGGGGACAAAGAGGAGATGGGCCCCTGCCTCGTCGGCCTTGGCCGCGTCGGCGCGCAGCGTCCGAGGGTACGACCGGAAATCGGCCTTACGGTCAAATTGGATCGGATTGACAAAAATGCTTACCACCACGAATCGGGTTTCCCTGCGGGCCTTGCGGATCAGAGACAGATGACCTTCGTGCAGGGCCCCCAGGGTAGGAACAAGGCCGATCGTCTTGCCATGGGCCTTGGCGGCTCGAATCACCTTTCGGAGAGCGCCAATCCCTCTTACGATCCGCAAGCGAGGGCCTCTAAGAGCAGGCGAGAAGACCTGCCCAGCACGGGGTGAACCCAGTGGGGCGCGATCTCCACCAACGGTGCCAGGACAAAGCCCCTCGTGTGGAGGCGAGGATGCGGCAGGGTGAGGCGCGGTGAATCCAAAACCAGGTTGTCGTCGCTCAAGAGGTCCAGGTCGATCGTGCGGGGGCCCCCCGGCTCGTGCCGCTCGGGCCGGCCCAGCAGAGTCTCGATGGCCTGGAGGCGCGAAAAAAGTTTTTGGGGCGGCAAGGAGGTCTCAAGTTTGGCCACCGCGTTAAGGTACGTCCCTTGCGGGGGTCCGCCTACCGGTGCCGTCTCGTGGAATGAGGAGACGCAAACGATTCGGGATTCTGGCAGGTCTTGAAGCGCCTCAAGGGCGTCGGCCATATGCTTGTGCCGGGAGCCCAGATTAGAACCCAGCGCGATGAAGACCTCGGCCATCTAGACAACGAGCTTGGCGATTCGCCGGGCCGCCTCTTGGACGCGGGAGGTTGGAAGGCTTAGAGAGAATCGGATGTACCCCTCCCCGTGGGCGCCAAAGCCGACCCCTGGGGTTGCGACAATACCCGTTTTCTTGAGGAGGAGGCTCGCCACCTCCTGGGACTTTCTGCCGGATGGGGTGCAGACCCAAAGGTAGAAGGTGGCCTGCGGAGGCCGCGCGTCCCATCCTGCCTTCTGAAGAGAGGCCACGAGGAGGTCTCTTCGCTCTCGGTAGATCGGGAGGATCTTTTTCAAGTGGCCTCTGGAATCTTTTAAGGCACGAATACCGGCCACCTGGATCGCCTCAAAGATGCCGGAGTCGATGTTCGATTTGACTTGTGCAAGGGCCGAGACGATCTTCCGGTTTCCACAGACCCAGCCGATTCTAAAGCCGGTCATGTTGAAGGTCTTGGAGAGGGAGTGAAACTCAACACCCACCTCTTTGGCCCCTGGAACCTGCAGGAAGCTGGGGGGCCTGCCCGCAAAGGCGATCTCAGAGTAGGCGGCGTCGTGACAGATGGGGATTCCTGTTTTATGGGCAAACCGAACCAGATCCCGGAAGAAGCCAAGCGGGGCACAGGCGGCCGTGGGATTGTTGGGATAGTTCAGGAAGAAGAGCTTGGCCTTTACCCTCTTACGCTCCAGGGCCTTCAGCTCCGGCAGAAAGCTGTTCTGGGCCAAAAGGGGGACCGACCTTGGTCTTCCACCGGCCAAGATCGTGCCTGTGCGGTAAGGCGGGTAACCCGGATCCGGAACCAGAACCGTCTCCCCCGCGTTGACAAAGGCCAAAGGGAGATGGGCGATTCCCTCCTTGGAGCCGATCAAGGGCAGGACCTCGGTTTCAGGATCCAAGACCACCCCAAAGCGTATGCGGTACCAGTGGGCGATTGCTTGGCGCAGAGTCAAGAGCCCCCGGTTCGAGGGGTAATGGTGATGGGCCGGATCGTCGAGGACCCTTTTGAGGGCCTGGAGGATAAAGCCAGGGGTGGGCAAGTCTGGGTCTCCCACCCCCATGTCGATGACCTCTTTCCCTTGGCGCAGGAGGTTCTCTTTCAGGGCGTCCATGGCGACAAAAAGATAGGGAGGTAATTGCGTCAAACGCCTGGCGACGGACGGGATTTTAAAGCTCATCGGATGAGGTTGTCCATTCCGTACCAACCGGGCTTCTTCCAAATGGGGGCAAAGGCCCGGGTGACATAAAGGGCCCCTTGGGCAAAGAGGCGCCGGTCGAGGGCCTCATGCTGGAGGGAGATCTTCTCGGCTTCGGTGAGGAAGCTCACCGTGTGAATCCCAACCACCTCCCCTTCCCGTCTGGCCTCGATGGACTCTTCTGGGATGAATCTTCCGGCGGCTGCCTGGACCTCTTCGGCCAGCAGCTTGGCCGTCCCGCTGGGCTTGTCCTTCTTCTTAGCGTGGTGAGTCTCGGAAATGGCGATCGAGGTCTTCTCCAGCAGTCCAAACTTCCGGTAGAGATCGGCCAGGGAGCGAATCGCCTTGCGTGCGATCACGATGCCAATGGACATGTTGGGGGACCAGAAGATGGCTGCGTGGCGGGAGAGGATCTTGAGCTCTCCCAGTTGGGAGAGCGTCAGGCCTGTGGTTCCGATCACCATCGGCACCCCGGCGCCAGCGGCCAGCCGGGCGTGTTCCAAGGTGGCCTCCGGGGTCGTGAATTCGATCAGGCCCTCGGCCGCGGCCAGAAGACCTTTTAAGTCGCTGGCGACCCGCTGGGAAGTGCCTGGGATGAGTTGACCGAGCTTGGGGTGACCCGCCTGCTCCAGGGCGCCGACCAGCTGAAAATGGGCGCTGTCCTTGAGGATCTCCTCGATGAGGAGGGAACCCATTCGGCCGCAGCAGCCGCTGACCAAGATGCGAATGGGAAATGGGGTATCCGATGCCATGGCGAAAGGTTAGGCCAGCAGCCGGAAGAGGCGCAGGACCTCCTTGAGTTTGGCCAGGTTCCCATCGCTCATGGCAGACAGCGGAAGCCTGAGAGAGGGATCTGGAAGGAGCCCTGCAAGCCCCATGGCGGTTTTAATGGGGATGGGGTTGGTCTCCAGGAAGATCGCCTTAACGAGAGGCAGAAGCTCGTAATGAATTCGTCGGGCCTCCTCCATCTTTCCCCTCTTAAAGGATTGGATCATCTGGGCGACCCTTTTGGGCACGAGGTTGGCCACGACCGAAATCACTCCCACCCCTCCAATGGCGAGAACCGGCAGCGTCAGGGCGTCGTCTCCTGAAATGAGGAGAAAGCCCTTGGGACACAGGGCCTTGATCCTGGACATCTGCTCCAGGGAGCCGCTGGCCTCCTTGACGCCGACGATGCCCTTGATCTGGGTCAGGCGGGCAAAGGTCTCCGGCTCGATGTTGACGCCGGTGCGTGAGGCGATGTTGTAAGGGATGAGGGGGATCGAGACCGACTCGGCGATGGTTCGGAAATGTTGGTAGAGCCCCTCCTGGGTGGGCCGATTGTAGTAGGGCGAGATCAGCAGGGCTGCGTCGGCACCGGCCTTCTCGGCGTGTCGGGTCAGCCGCAGCGCCTCCTGGGTGTTGTTCGACCCGGTGCCTGCGATGACCGGGATTCTTCCTCGGGCGGCCTGGAGGGTGGTCTCGATCACCTCCTCGTGTTCCTCGTGAGAGAGGGTGGCCGATTCTCCGGTGGTCCCGCAAGGGACCAGGGCCGAAGTCCCTTCCCGGACGTGGAACTCCACCAATTTTTTCAGGGTCTGGGTGTCTACCCTGCCGCCCCGGAAAGGGGTGACCAGGGCAACCATCGAACCTGAGAGTTTGATCCCTTTGGTTCTCTTCACGGCAGCAGCTCTCCTTGAAAGACGACCTGGGCCTTTCCTTCCAGATACCAGCCCGTTTTGGATTTAGGGCCCGATGGGCCCACCCTTAACTGTTCCCCGCTGGCGGTTCGTACCACGGCCGGCGGCCGCAAAAGCCCCAACCCCTGCCCCACCACCACCGCGGCCACCGCGCCGGTTCCACAGGCGAGGGTCTCGGCCTCCACCCCCCTTTCATAGGTTCGAATCGACACGCGATGGGGCGAGGTCACCTGAATGAAGTCTACGTTGGTCCCTGCGGATCCAAAGAGGCGATGATGTCGAATCAGGGGCCCCAGACGCGCCAGATCAACGGCCTTAAGATCTCGTACGGGGATCACCGCGTGGGGGACTCCGGTATTCACCGAATGAAGGCAATGGCTCCTTCCAGCGATAAAAAGGTTGATCTTGAACTTGAAATTTTTAGGTTCGCCCAGGAAGACGCGCACCCGCTGCCTTCCTTTAACTTCTGCGCACAACAGCCCTGCCCCGGTTTCGATGGCAAGGCGCCTTTGGCCGTGGTCCCGCGTGTAGAGATACCAGGCCGCGCACCGAAGCCCGTTGCCGCACATGGCCGCCTCGCTGCCGTCCGGGTTGAAGATCCGCATGCGGGCCGTTCCTTTTTTGGAGTCAGCCAGGACCAGCAGACCATCCGCCCCGATCGCCTGTTTGCGGTCACAGAGGAAACGGGCCAGTCCCTTCCAATCGCAAGCCCCTGACCTGCCTCGAGCGTCCAGCAGCACAAAGTCGTTGCCGCTTCCCACCACCTTCGTAAAGGCAATCCGCTTCATCCTACCACCTCGAAAGCGCAGATGTGCAGACCGCAGGCAACCCCTGCTTTGGGGCTGCGCCAAACCAGGATCGTTCGGGCTCCCAGGTCGAGCCCGCCCTCAGGGCCGGGCTGTCCAGCAAAGCTCGGAACTCCCACTCGGCAACGGGGGTTCGCCGTACGCGGCCAGCCCCAGC
>CAYJSX010000053.1:0-7944 GCA_964372575.1 uncultured Planctomycetia bacterium | reverse complement strand
TGCCGCCGGCCTGGAAGAAGATTTAACCCGCCTGCACGCCGCGTAAGACTTTCTGTCAGGTACCAGTTCCAAACGTGCAGGGTTCAGCTGGTTGAACCCTGCACATCCGGACATGGTACCCAACATACAACATAAAAAGCATGGTAGACTAGCTTTCAAGATGTTAACTTTTCTTAAAACGTTGAGAGAGCTGGCCCGATCGCATCGGGAGGTCGTCGCTGCGTACCTGTTCGGGTCTTACGCGGCGGGTAAGGCCGGGTCCTTAAGCGATGTGGATGTGGCTGTATTGCTGGATTCAAATCGCGTAAAGGCCAAGGAGCGATTTTCTTTTCAGTTGGAGATGGCCTCAGAGGCCATGGGGGCTTGTGGGAGGTCCGATGTCGATCTGGTTATCCTGAATGAGGCCAGCCCCCTGTTGGCCTATGAGGTGGTTCGTTCGGGCCAGTTGCTCTACGAGCGTCATCATGGGGCACGGGTTGCCTTCGAGGCCCGTGTCATTGAGCGGTATTTGGATCTGAAGCCCTTTTATCGGGTGAGCCGCCACTACCTCAAGCAGCAGCTCCTGGGGAAATCCCATCGTGGTTAACCCTGAGGTTATCGCGACACGGCTGAGCCGGCTTCGGGAGTATGTGGGCTATCTTCGCAGTCTCCGTAGATATCCCTATCGGAGATTCGTCAGTGATCCCTACCTTAAGGGGAGCGCTGAAAGGTATCTCCACCTGGCCATTGAATGCTGCCTGGATTTGGGCAACCACCTGATTGCCGATCGAGGGCTTCGCAAGGCTGAGGATTACCGAGAGATCTTTCTTATCCTAGGAGAGGCGAAACTCCTGCCCCCTGCCTTTGCCAAGCGCATCGCCCCGATGGGCGGACTTCGGAATATTCTAGTCCATGATTACCTGCGTATTGATCCCAAGAAGGTTCATGAGATCCTGCTAAAGCGCCTGGCCGATTTTGAGCGATTTGCCAAGGAGATGGCCAGGTTCCTCGACTGATCTCGTTCCTCGAGGGGTGTCTGCACCTCCTGTAGGGCTCCTCTATTCGCCCAGGTACCTGGAGCACGACGCGGGGCTGGGGCACCCGGAGTCGGCCAGGCGGCTGACCGCGGTCTGGGATCATCTGGGAGAAACAGGCCTCCTCAAGAAGCTCACCCTCCTTCAGCCTGCTCTGCACGAGCGCCGCTGGATTGAAACGATTCATAGCCCGGCCTATGTCGAGCGGGTTCGGCAGGCCTGCCTAAGCGGCGCCGCTCAAATCGATTCGTCTGATACCGGCATCTGTCCGGCCTCCTTTGAGGTGGCCTGCCTGGCGGTGGATGGGGCGCTGACCCTGGTGGATGCGGTGATGGAAGGCAAGGTTCTGCGGGGATTCGGACTCATCCGGCCGCCTGGCCACCACGCTGAGCGGGATCTGGCGTTGGGATTCTGCCTCTTCAACAACGCTGCGATCGCCGCCCGCTATGCCCAGAGGCAGCATGGGATCGGCAAGGTGATGATCATCGACTGGGATGTCCACCATGGCAATGGCACACAGCATGCCTTTGAGGAGGACCCCTCGGTCTTTTACGTCAGCACCCACCAATGGCCCCTCTATCCTGGAACCGGCCGCCGAACCGACAAGGGAAAGGGAAATATCCTCAACATCCCGCTTGGCCCGGAGTCGGGGGATGGGGATTATCTCAAGGTCTTTCAAGAGGAGATCCTCCTGGCGGCCGAGGCCCTTGGGCCGGGGCTGATTCTGATCTCGGCCGGATTTGACGCCCATGCCAACGACCCCTTGGCCGGCATGGAGGTGACCGAAGAGGGTTACCGGCGCATGACCGAGCTTACGGTCCAAATCGCCCATCGGCATGCGCGTGGGCGGATCATCTCCCTGCTGGAGGGGGGCTACCACCTGCCTTCGCTCGCCCGCTCGGTGGCCGCCCATTTGGAGGCGATGTTATAATGGCGCGCAAATGAGCTTGACGCTTGTTGCGGCGATTGTCCTGATCCTCTTTGGGATTGGCTACGCGGGCTACAGCAAGCTGCTGGCCCGGAAGATCGGTCTGGATGACGCCCATCCTACCCCCGCCTGCTCCATGGCCGACGGCGTTGATTTTGTGCCGGCCAAGGCCCCCTTCCTGCTGGGCCAGCACTTCTCCGCGATCGCGGCGGCAGGCCCGATCGTGGGTCCGATCCTGGCTGGCGTAAGCTACGGATGGCTTCCGACGCTGATTTGGATTGTGCTGGGCGCCATCTTCATCGGGGCAGTGCACGACTTCTCGAGTTTGATCGGCTCGGTTCGGCACCGGGCCTCTTCGGTGGCCTCGATCGTCCAGGAATATATGGGGCGTCGGGCCTACGTTCTCTTCTTGAGCTTCATCTGGCTCTCCCTCGTCTATGTGATCACCGCCTTTGCCGATCTCACCTCCAATTCCTTTGCTGAGTCTACCTATGGCGGTGGGGTCGCAACTTCGTCGGTCCTTTACATCGGGCTGGCCGTGGCGATGGGAATCTGTATGACCCGCTTGGGCATGCCGCTCCGGGTGGCCACCCTGATCTTCATTCCACTGGTGGCTGGCGTGATTTGGCTGGGGCAATTGCTGCCGATCCATCTTCCAGAAGTTGCAGAAGCTGCAGGAATTCACCCAGTTCTTTTCTGGGATGGGATCCTTCTCGTCTACTGCCTTCTGGCCTCGGTCCTGCCGGTTTGGATGCTGCTGCAGCCCAGGGGGTACCTCGGAGGGATCTTCCTCTATACCTCCTTGCTCGCGGGGTTGATGGGGCTGGCCCTGGGCGGGATTCGGGTCCAGTATCCCGCCTTCATCGGTTTTACCAGCGCGGGCGGGTTTCCCCTGTTTCCCATGCTCTTTGTGACGGTGGCCTGCGGGGCCTGTTCCGGATTTCATGGCCTGGTTTCCTCAGGGACGACCTCCAAGCAGGTGGCCCGCGAGAGCGATTGCCGGCCCATCGGCTACGGGGGGATGCTCCTGGAAGGGTTGGTGGCGCTGATTGCCCTGGCCACGGTCATGATGCTGGCTCCTGGGGCAGCCGACGCCCAGCAGCCTCCGGATAGGATCTACGCGCAGGGGCTGGCTACCTTTGTCCAGCAGTTTGGGGTAAATCCGCGGTTTGCCATGTCGTTTGTTCTGCTGGCCTTTGCCACCTTTATCTTTGATACCTTGGATGTGGCGACCCGGCTGGGCCGTTACATCGTCCAGGAGCTCTTTGGCTGGAAGGGGACGGGCGGAAGGATCTGGGCGACCCTGTTGACCCTCGCCCTGCCGGCCTGGTGCGTTACGGTGACGATCACCGATCCCTCGGGTAAGGTGGTGCCGGCCTGGAGGGTCTTCTGGACGGTCTTTGGGACCTCGAATCAGCTCCTGGCGGCGTTGACCCTGCTGGGGTTGAGCACCTGGCTCAAGCGCAAGGGCAAGCCCTGGGGCTTCGCGATGATTCCGTGTGCCTTCATGATGGCGATGACCCTCTGGGCGTTGGGGGTCCTGATTTCAGGGTGGTGGGGCCGGCTGGCAACAGGAGGAAAGCTCCTGGATCCAATCGGGATCACTTCGCTCGTTCTGGCTGGACTGGCGCTGACCCTGCTTTGGGAGGGGATCCGAGCTTGGGGATCCTCCCCTAGACGAGCATCTTCTCCTTAAGCTCCCCTACCTTTTCAGCTCCCACCAGAATCTCGACGAGCTTGAGCGCGAACTCCATCGCGGTCCCAGGGCCGCGGCTCGTGACGATCTTGCCGTCCTGAGCGACCCTCTTTTCGGTGTACAAAGAGGTGGGTGATACCGCCTCTTTGACCGAAGGGTGGCTGGTGACCTCTTTACCGCAGATCAGGCCCGCGCCGGCCAACAGGGAGGGGGCCGCGCAGATTGCCCCGATCCATTTTCCCCGGGCGGTGAATTCCGAAAGCAGCGAAAGAAGTTTAGGGTGCGCCTTGAGCTTTTCCACCCCCTGGCTGCCGCCGGGCAGGACGATCATGTCGAAGGCGGCCGCGTCGGCCTGGTCAAGAGGGATATCGGCTGAAACCCGGATCCCCCGAGAGCCCTTGATCGGGCTGGCCGCGGTGCCGGCCACCGTTACCTCGACCCCTGCCCGCCGCAGGACATCAATCACGGTAACCGCCTCGATCTCCTCGAATCCCGGCGCCAGGGGAACCAGCACGCGCTTCATCTCGGGGCCCTCCTCATCCTCATTTTATCATGTGGTAGAATCAAAGACCGAGAAAGGGTGCCAGGTTAAAACCTGGCACCCGTTTTCAAACCCATGAAGAAAGCTGCTTTCAAGCAGACCCTGAAATACCGCGGCGCCGTGGCGATTGTGCGGCAGCTCAAGGGCGCGCGCCACCAGGCCTACCTCGTGGGGGGGTGCGTTCGGGATCTGCTGATGGGCAAGCCGCCAAAGGATTTTGACGTAGCCACCTCTGCCCGTCCCGAACAGGTGGCCAGGCTCTTCCCAAGGACGATTCCGGTGGGGGCGCAATTCGGGGTTCTGTTGGTCCTCAAGGGGAAATTCCAGTATGAGGTGGCCACCTTCCGGACCGACGTCGGCACCAAAGACGGCCGCCACCCCGAGGGGGTGGTCTTCTCTTCGCCCAAAGAGGACGCGCTGCGGCGCGACTTCACGGTGAACGGGCTCTTTTACGACCCGCTCACCCGCAAGGTGATCGATTACGTGGGTGGCCAGGAGGATCTCAAGCGGCGCCTGATCCGGGCGATCGGCGATCCGGCGCGGCGTTTTAGGGAGGATCGGCTGCGGATGCTCAGGGCCGTCCGATTCACGGCCACCCTTAACTTCGCTATCGACGACGATACCTTCATGGCGATCCAGAAGGAGGCCCACGAGATCACCGCTGTCAGCGCCGAGCGGATCCGGGATGAGCTGGTCAAGCTCTTTACCGGGCCTCATCCGGGGCTGGGGTTGCAGCGCCTCGATGAGAGCGGTCTTTTGAAGGTGATCCTGCCTGAGGTTCAGAAGATGAAGGGGGTGGCTCAGCCGCCAGAGTTTCACCCAGAGGGAGACGTCTATACCCACACCAAGCTTTTGCTGGATCAGTTGAAGAACCCCTCTGCCGTCCTGGCCTTTGGCGCGCTGCTTCACGATGTGGGCAAGCCCGCTACCTTTAAGATCGCAGATCGGATTCGATTCGATGGGCACGACAAGGTGGGCGAGGGGATCGCCCACAAGGTCTTGAGGCACCTGCGTTTTTCCAACGCCGAGACCCAAGCCATCTGTCAACTGGTGGCCAACCACATGAAGTTCAAGGATGTTCGGCAGATGCGCCTGTCCACCCTGAAGCGGTTCATCGGGGCGCCCACCTTCCCGGAAGAATTGAAGCTTCACCGGGCCGACTGCATGGCCTCGCACGGCGACCTGTCCAACTGGCGCTTTTTACGAACGAAGATTAAGGAGATCAAACCGGAGGCGGTCCGGCCCAAACCGCTCATCAACGGCCACGACCTGCTTACGATGGGCTATCCCCAGGGCCCCTTGATTGGGACAATCCTAAAGGCGGTGGAGGAGAAACAGCTCGAGGGGGAGCTCACCTTAAAGGAAGAGGCGCTGCGCTGGGTGGATGCCGAGTTTTCCGTTCCGCCCAAAGGATGAGGCCCGTTTGAATCTCCTTCGCCTCCTCGTTGAGACGCTTCTTTCGATCGTCGCCTGGGCGGCGATCGGCGTTCTGACCCTCTTCTGGGCAGGTTTGATCTTTGCCGATTATCTGGGGCACCCCCTTTGGGATCCTCAGCTTAAGGCGGCCCACCGGTTGGCCTGCTTGTGGGGCAGGAGCTTGGTGAGCATGGTGCCGGGGCTGCGGATTAAGATTTTTGGCCAGGGGCATCTTCCGAGCGGCAGGCCGGTCATCCTGATGGCCAACCACCAGAGTTACTCCGACATCCCGGTTCTTTATTCCCTGAAGGGACAGTTTAAGTGGATGGCCGACCAGGCCCTCTTCAACATTCCATTCTTCGGATGGGCCATGCGGCTGGCCGGCTACGTGCCGGTAACACGGGGCGATGCGCACCGATCGCTGAGCTCGCTGGAGGAGGCCAAGCGCTGGCTTCAAAGGGGAATCTCGATCTTTGTCTTCCCCGAGGGGACGCGCAGCCACACCGGCGGCTTTGGCCGTTTTCAGACTGGCGGTTTTCGCCTGGCCGTCTCCACCGGAACTCCCATTGTTCCGGTGGTCCTGGTGGGTACCCGGCAGCTCCTGCCGCGCGGAAGCTGGATCTTCCAACTGGGGGCCAGGCCTGAGATCCATCTGCTGCCAGCGGTTATCCCTGCTTCTACCGACCTAAAACAGGTCCGCCCTCTGGCCCGCCAGGTTCGGGCGCAGATGGCCCGAGTGTACCGCCAGCGCCTGAAGGAGCTGAAAGGGTGAAGGGAGCCAAGCCCCTTTTACTCTTTCTTTTGCTTACCGCTTACCGCTTACAGCTTACAGCTGCTTTTTCAGAATCGGGCCAAATCGGAGTTTTGGTCCTGGCCCATGGCGGCAGCCCCGGCTGGAACGACCAGGTGACCCAAGCGGTGGAGCAAGCCCATTTGCCCTATCCCTATGAGATCGTCTTTGGAATGGGAATGGAGCCGAAAGAGGCGGCCCATCTTCAGAGAGCGGTTTCAGCCCTGGAGGCGCGGGGCATCCAGGAGATCCTGGCGGTTCCTCTTCTCATCTCTTCCTATTCCAGCGTTTACCGCCAGTACGAGTATCTGCTGGGCTTAAGGAAAGAGGGCTCTTGGCCAGAGCACCCTGTGGAGCCGGTTCGGCTGCGCTGCAGGATCCGGGTGGCCAGCGCCTTGGACGATTCGCCCTGGGTGGCACGGATACTTCTGGAGAGGGCCATGGCGATGAGCGCCAACCCCGCTGGCGAAGTGGTTGTCCTGGTGGCCCATGGGCCGGAGGAAGAGTCGGACAACGCCTCGTGGCTGGAGGTGATGGAGCGGCTCGGGGCAACCCTCCGGCAGGAGGGAGGATTCGTTGCTGTTGAGGCGTTGACCCTGCGGGATGATGCCCCGGAGGAAGTTCAGCGGCAGGCCGCCCAGAAGCTGAGGGAGAAAGTTGCCTCGTTATCTGGTTCTTGGCAGGTCCTGGTGGTTCCCCTCTTGATCAGCCAGGGAGGGATTGAGGAGAAGATCCCTCAGCAGCTCTCAGGGCTTTCCTACCGATTCTTGGGAGAGGGCCTTCTGCCGCATCCCCATGTGGCCCGATGGCTCAAGGAGGCGGCGGAGCTTTAAGCCGGCCCTCATCCCTTCTTAGGACGGAACCGGCCGCCGACGACCTGACCTAAGACGGCGGCCGCAATCACCAGGGGGACCGTCGCGTAAGGGATCTTCAGGGTGATCCTTAAGGCGATCACCAGGGGGATCGGCAGGTGGATGGCCACCCACCAGGGAAGAGAAAATTTCCGGAATCCTTGACGCCACCACCCGAAGGGCAGGTTGATGAGGAAGGTGAACAGGAGAACCAGCAGGATCTTCGTCGGCACGGCGGGTATGATACCATAAGGGCGCAAAGCTGGCGCGATGGATCTTGAGGCGAAGAAAAAGATGTTGAGGAAGATGACCCACGGGGTTTATGTCGTGGGGGTCCAGCACCAGGGCAAGCTGAACGCCTTTACCGCCACCTGGGCCTGCCAGGTTTCGTTCGAACCCCCGCTGGTTATGATCGCCGTCCGGAAAGACTCCCTCTCTTACCAGATGGTCTCCGATTCCAAGGTTTTTACCCTCAATGTCCTGGGAACTGGCCAGAAGCCGCTGGCCCAGCATTTCCTAAAGCCGGCCCATTTGGGAGGCGATAAGCTCACAGGGGTGCGCCATCACCCGGGAAAGACCGGCGCCCCGATCCTGGAGGAGGCGGCAGGTTTTGTGGAGTGCGAGGTCCGCCAGATCGATGCCGGGGGCGACCACGCCATCGTGATTGGCGAGGTGGTGGAGGCCGGACTTTTCAACGACGTGGAGCCGC
>CAYJSX010000052.1:5485-8031 GCA_964372575.1 uncultured Planctomycetia bacterium | reverse complement strand
CCTCAACTTAGACTGTCATTCTCCCCCACGATGAAGGCATTCGAGGGTAAACTCCAGGGGGGATCCTCGATCGGGTCGAGGACGACGTCGGATCCTCACTGGAGCCTGCCCTTGAAACCGATCCCCGATCAAGTCGGGGATGACATCGAGGGCTTGCCCTCGACTCGATCGAGGGATGACGGCCTTGAAACCGTCACCTATTGAGAAGGCTGCGGTCTACCTGGAAGATCCGACAGGACATACTCCGGCTGCATGATCGCTCGGTACCCGTCTGGAATCGGCAAGGGGAAGGTGGCGATCTCATAGCCGCCTGCCACGGACCGGGCGACCGCGAAAGAAACTCCCTTCACGAAGCCCCAGGTCATCCCGATCCCCGGCCCGTTCGCCTGCCAGGTGAGCGAGATCTGCTTGGGGATCTCGATCCAGCCGGTGGCGGCATTCACGATCCCGCGAAAGAGCTTGATCACGACCAGCGCCCCGGTGTCGATCTCGGTCCCTAAGGCCAAGGCCTCTGGCGTGGCCACCGCAAGCGACAGCGCCAATGCCAAAACCAACGCCACGATCTTCATCTGCATGCAACCTCCCTGTTTAAATGGATGGGTCATCTTAAATACTCGGCGTCATTGTATCACCCCCCCACCTGATTTTGTCCCACCTTTCGCAATTGTCTGTAAAATGGGTGGGACCGGCTCTGTAAGAGCCGACCCGCCAAGGGCGGGTAAATCAGGTGGGGGGGTCCTAGAGGAATGCGCCCTTTTAAATACGATCGCTTCCAAGAAGAGGCGATCGCCGCGATCCGCCAGGGGATTTCGGTCTTCGTCTCTGCCCCCACCGGGGCCGGGAAAACCGTGATCGCCGAGGTAGCGGTGGAAGAGGCCCTGCGCCAAAAGGCCCAGGCGATCTACACCGCGCCGATCAAGGCCTTAAGCAACCAGAAGTTCCGAGACTTCCACGTCCATTACCGCGATCGGGTGGGCATCTTGACCGGAGATGTCACCCTGAATCCCGGCGCCCCTTTTCTCATCATGACCACCGAGATCTACCGCAATTCCCTCCTGGAGGAGAGAGGGCGTTTCGCCCACTGCCGGTGGCTCATCCTGGATGAAGTCCATTACCTCGATGACCCGGAGCGGGGAACCGTTTGGGAAGAGGCGCTGCTTTTGACCCCGCGTGAAACCGAAATCCTGGCCTTGAGCGCCACCATCCCGAACGCCAGGCAGTTGGCCGCCTGGATAGAGCGGATCCACGGCCGCACCGTCCGGGTGATCCAGGAGGAGGCCCGGCCGGTCCCCCTTCGATTCTTTTTCCAGTGCCAGAATGAGCTCTACCAGGACCTCGGGGCGTTGAAATCGGCCGGCTACGCGGGCAGAGAACGGCTCCACGGCTTCAAGCGCCCTGCCTTTAAGATGCGCCGCTCCCGAAGCGGCCGGGGCTACTTCAAGAGGGGTGCCGGGCCGGTCACCTGGGAGCCGAGGGCCCGGGCCAACCGGTCGGATGCCCTGATCCGGAAGATTCAATCGGCAGGCGGCCTGCCCTGCCTCTGGTTCGCCTTCAGCCGCCGCAGGGTGGAGGAGCTGGCCTGGGAGTTCGCCGGGCTGGGCCTGGTGGACCCGCAGCAGAGGCAGTTTTTGAACGAGGCCTTTGAGCGGCTCATTCAAAAATATCAGATCGGGCACGAGCCGTCGGTTCATGGAATGCGGGAGCTGGTTCGACAAGGGGTGGCCTTTCACCACGCCGGGCTGCTGCCCACCCTGAAGGAGTCGGTGGAGATCCTCTTCGCCAGCCGGATGATCCAGGTGATCGTGACCACCGAAACCTTCGCCTTAGGCGTCAACATGCCGGCCAGGTCGGTGGTCCTGGACACCCTGGTCAAGCGGGCCGATGGAATCAGGAACATCTTGAGGGTCAGGGAATTCTCTCAGATGGCCGGGCGGGCCGGCCGGCGCGGGATGGACGAGGCGGGATTTGTCTACGCGAGGGTCAACCCGTGGGAGGTTCCCTTTCCAGAGGTGGCCAAGCTCCTTACAGGAAAGCCGGAGCAGGTGGCGAGCCGTTTCTCGATGACGTATGCCACCCTCCTCTGCCTCTATCGAAATTACGGAAAAGATCTCTTCCCCTTCTACCAGAAGACCCTGCACGCCTTCCAGGCGCCGGCCTTTCACCAGCGGGAAGCGTACCAACTGATTGAGCGAAGGATGGATCTGCTCGCCCGGTGGGGCTACATTCAATCGGAGCGATTAAGCGCGAAGGGGGAATTCTCCCTGCCCTTCTACGGGTATGAGCTGATCCTCTCGGAGCTCTTTGAAAAGGGCCTGCTGGACCCCTTGGACGTGACCGATCTGGGGATCCTGCTTTTGGCAATCGTTTATGAGTTTCGCCGGGGGCCTTACCATGTCCAACTCCCACGCCGGATCCGGGGACTGGCTGCCGAAGTGGGTGAGGTTTTAAAGCGAATCCATCAGGAGGAACGCCGGATGCGGATCAGCCCCATGACCAAGACGCCCTGTTTTCAGCTCTCCTTGGCCATGGAGCGGTGGGTGGGAGGG
>CAYJSX010000052.1:0-5475 GCA_964372575.1 uncultured Planctomycetia bacterium | reverse complement strand
ATTCAATCTGCTGAATCGCGGGAGGCGTATAACCCCCATCCCAATGACCCCCTTTTTACCGCAACCGGTGGCCCGGCTGGGTTGGGTGGGAGGGGCTGCCTTCGAGAAGATCGTCCAGGGCGGCGAGGCCGCAGAAGGAGAGCTGATCCGGTATCTCAGGATGACCGTCCAGCTGGCCCGGGCCTTGGCCTACGCCAAAGGGGTGACCAGTCGCTTAAGAGCGAGGGCAGGCGAACTTTTAAAGCGGATCAACCGGGACGAGGTGGACGCCGAGGCCGAGCTTAGAAGATCTCTCTAGGAATCGGTACCATGTCCAAACGTGCAGGGTTCAGCATGCTACGTGTCTATTGAACCCGGCACCGCCGGAAATGGTACTTGAACTTGAATGAACCTAGCCCTGCCCCATTCCCAGCTTCTTCTTGGCTTCCTCGGACATCCGGCTGGGATCCCAGGGCGGTTCCCAGACCACGGTTACCGTGGCATCCTTGACCCCAGGAACCTGCAGGATCCTCTGCTTGGCCGACAGGGCGATGGTATGGGCCATGCCGCATCCTGGAGAGGTCAACGTCATCTTGACGTGGACCTTGTCCTCGGGGCTCACCTCCACCCCGTAGATCAACCCCAGATCCACGATGTTGACCGGGATCTCCGGGTCGTAGCAGTCCTTGAGGGCTGTCAGCACCTCGTCCTGGTTTACCATCCGTTTGGATTCCTTTGCCTCTCTTAGAAACCGGGGACCGACTTGCAGCCGGTCGGAGGGGGTGAGCGCTTCACCTTGGCCAGCGCCTCGGCCGCCTCTTTGCGGGCTTGTGCCTCGGCCTCGGCCAAGCTCGTGCCCTGGCCCTTCACGATCCAGGCGCCCGGTTCCTCGTTGTGGATAGAAACATGGTAAGTTTCTCCGAGCCGGTAGGAGACGATCTTGACCGGCCAGCCGGAAAGCTCCTCTTTGCGCTCCAGATACTCTTCGGCCTTCATCAGGGCTTCTCGATCGAAGCAGCTACCAGATTGCCCCACTCGGTCCAGCTTCCATCGTAATTCTTCACATCCTGGAAGCCGAGCAAGTACTTGAGGACAAACCAGGTGTGCGAAGAGCGCTCCCCGATCCGGCAGTAGGCGATGACCGGCTTAGTGTCGCTGATCCCCTGCGCGCCGTAGAGGGCCTTGAGCTCCTCGGGAGACTTGAAGGTGCCGTCTTCGTTGCAGGCCTTGGCCCAGGGGATGTTCTTGGCGCTTGGGATGTGGCCGCCCCTCTGGCAGGTCTCCGGAAGCCCGGGGGGTGCCAGGATCTCTCCGGTGAACTCCTGCGGAGAGCGCACATCCACCAGGTCGGCTGCCCTCTTTGAAGAGGCCTGCTGAACCTCGGGCAGAAAGGCCCGGATCGAATAATCCGGGGACTTGGCCTTGTAGGGGGTGGGCGCGGGCTTCGGAATATCCTGCACCAGCTCCCGCGATTCGGCCAGCCATTTCTTGCGCCCACCGTCCATCAGCCGCACATCCGAGTGGCCGTAGATCTTTAGCTGCCACAAGGCCCAGGCGGCGAACCAGTTGTTGTTGTCCCCGTAGAGGATGACGGTAGTGTCGCTCGAGATTCCCGAGCTGGACATCAGTTTCTCGAACTGGTCGGCCGGAATGATGTCCCGCCGAAGGGTGTCACAGAGCTGCTTGCCCCAGTCCCAGCCTACCGCGCCAGGGATGTGCCCCTCTGAATAGGCCTTGGTGTCCACGTCTACCTCAACGATCCGAACCTTCGGGTCCTTGAGGTGCTCTTGAACCCAGGCCGTCGAAACCAAAACATCCGATTGGGTTAACGTCTGTGTTGTCATTTGGATGACCTCCGTGAGATTATTTGGAAAGACAAAATTTTATTTTCTCAGAAAATGGGGCGATCGTCAATGACCTACGGCAGGATGAGGGGTTGGCGCTACGAAATCAGCCCCTCTTCGAGCCAGGTGTATCGGCCCGCCAGGAGCTCTTGGGCCACTCGGTAGCCCAGCCGGTCCTCCGGCAGGGACAGTTGAGAGAGGCCCCGGTTGAACCGGCGGCGGGCGTGCTGGCAGAAGAGGTCGGCCAGCTCCACGGCATTGCTGGCCTGGCCCTCGGCGGCCATGTGAGAGGCCCGGGAGAGCGTCGCCGACATGGTGAAGAGGTCCACCCCGGCCTCCACGGTCCGAAAGAGGATCGCCTGGCGCTTCTCCAGCTTCTGCCGGTGAAGCACCATCTGGTGGAAGAGACTCCTGGCCAGGCGGCGGCTGGCTACTCCCACAAAGGCCCAATGCCCGCGCAGCCGGCCCGGCAGCCCTGCCGGAACGCCTAAGCCGAACCCCGGGATCCACTGCTTGGGGTACCAGAGGGCGTAGAAACCTGCGGCCCGCAGGGCGCTCTTTGCCCGACGCCCGAGCGCTACCTTGGGGAGAATCATGTCAAAGGCCAACTTAAGGTGCGGGTCCAGCGCCTCACGGGCAATAAACAGGCGCATGATCTCGCTGGTTCCCTCGATGATCAGGTTGATCCTCATGTCCCGGAAGATCCGCTCCACCGGGATCGGTGGCTCTCCCCTGGCCTTGAGCGAGTCGGCCGTCTCGTATCCTCGGCCGCCCCTGATCTGCATCGTATGCTCCACAATGGCCCAGGCCGCCTCCGAGCCAAAGAGCTTGGCGATGGCCGCCTCGATCCGGATGTCCATGTCCCCCCGGTCGGCCCAGGCCGAGGTCAGCCATACCACCGACTCCATCGCGAACAGGTGGCTCGCCATCCAGGCGAGCTTGCCGGCGATCGCCTCGTGCTGGCCAATCGGCCCGCCCCACTGCTGGCGCTCGAGAGCCCACTCCCGGGAGATCTGAAGACAGCGCTTGGCCGCCCCGATGCAGGCCGCCGGCAGGGTAAGCCGCCCGGTGTTGAGGGTCATCAGGGCAAGCTTCAGCCCCCGGCCCAAGCCCCAGATGATATTCTCTTTGGGGACTTTGACGTTGGTGAACTTGAGCAGGCCGTTCTGGATCCCTTTAAGGCCCATGAAGTCGCACCGGTGAACCACCTCCACCCCAGGCATGGAGCGCTCCACGAGGAAGGCGGTGATCTGCTTGCGGGCCTTGCCGGCGATCACCCGCTCAGGGGTCTGCGCCATCACCACCATCACCTCGGCCACCGGGCCGTTGGTGCACCAGAGCTTCTGGCCATTTAAAAGGTAATGGGCCCCGTCCTCTACAGGGGTCGCGGTGGTGGACATCTTGGCCGGATCAGAACCAACGTCCAGCTCGGTCAGGGCAAAGGCGGAAATCCCTCCCTTGGCGCAGAGCGGGAGGTACTTTCGCTTCTGCTCCTCCGTGCCGAACATCTTGAGGGGCTGCGGCACCCCGATCGACTGGTGGGCGGAGAGCCACACCGCGGTAGAGCCGCAGGTGCTCCCAATCAGGGCGATCGCCCGGTTGTAGTTGACCTGCGAGAGGCCTAAGCCCCCGTACTCCTTCGGGATCTTCATCCCGAAACAGCCGAGCTTGGCCAGGCCATTGATCACAGAGGCAGGCATTTCGCCGGTGCGGTCAATCGCGTCTGGGTCCACCTCCCGCTTCAAGAACTCCTCCAGTTGGGCGAGGAAGGCGTCTCCGGCCCTGCGGTCCTCTTCGGGCTGGACGGCGTACGGAAAGAGGAGGGAGGTCAGGACCCGGCCCAGGAAGAGCTGACCGGCAAAGGTGGGGCGCTCCCACTTGGCCTCGCGGGCCGCCTCGATCACCTCGAGGGCCTCGGACCCGCCTGGGATCACCCGCGCGCGATCAGCCTCGTTCATTTCGCCGCATTATAGCACGTGCCTTAAGCGAAACCGTTGGCGCGAAACCAGGCCAGCGCTCGCCGGATCGTCTCTTCAATCGGCGTGGGCGTAAGCCCGAGCTCCCGGCGCGCCTTGCTGCCGTCCAACCGATACCCGGCGGCAACGCGGCGGACCTCCTGGCGGGTAAAGAGGGGTTCTCTTCGCGTAATCCAAGCGAGCGCCTCCGCTCCGATCCCGGCAGCATAGGCCAAAAAATAGGGGAGGTTCCACTTGGGCGGCGGCAGCCCCGCCGCGCGGGCCGCCAAGGTGGCAAATTCCTTCAAGGTGATGTTCTCGCCGCAGAGGATGTAGCGCTCCCCCACCCGGCCCTGCTGGGCGGCCCGCACATGGCCCACTCCAACATCCCCGGTATAGACCACGTTGAAGCAGGCGTCGGTGATCCAAGGAAGCCTGCGCTTGGTGAAGGCCAGCAGCAAACGGCCGGATAAAAGATGGGCATCGTACTCCCCGATGCAGATGCTCGGGTGGGTGATCACCACCGGAAGGCCACGGCTCGCCGCCTTCAGCACCTCCTGCTCCATGGCGATCTTGACGGTCGAGTAGAGGCTGCGCCATTCGGTAAGGGGCCAATCCTCTGTGTCGGACTCATTCGCCTCTCTCCCGGCCACAGGATGGATCGTTGCCGCGGAACTGGTGTAAACCACCCGCTTGGGGCCGGCCCTCCCTATCTCGGCCAGGATCGACCGGGTGGAGGTGATCCCCTTGTCAATCGCCCGCTCTCTGGGAAGAGGCGGAAAGGGATAGTAGCCGGCCGCGTGAAAGACCCACTCGCAGCCCTCCAGGGCCTGGCGAAGCTCACTGGGCTTATCCAGATCCACCAGCACCCGCTCCACCGAAAGCCCCTCCAAAACGTGGAGGTAGCGCTCACTCCGATAGGCGGCCCGAACCTGATGCCCCTGGGCCAGCAGGGCCCGCACGATGTGGGCCCCGATGTGACCCGTGGCCCCCAAGACCAGTGCCTTGGCCATCGCCGGCTCTTACGCCTTATTCCCCTCCAGGCGGGCGCGGATCAGCTTGAGGATCACCCGGCGGTAATCCCGGAAGCCAACCTCCAGGCGGTTCGATTTCTGGGTGGCCACCTCCACTTGAGTCTGGCCGGCTGAGAGAGGAGTCACGTAGACCCCCAGGTGCTCCCCGAAACCGGTCTTGTAGATCACGACCTTGGCCAGGTTGGGAGGACTTTTCGCGTAGATCCTCCCCTCCTGGGGAAATTCCCGGCTGATCACAAACTCCAGGTCCTCGCACGAGCGCTTCGCCGCCCGATAGACCTCTTCGTACGAATAGGCAAAGGTCTCGGAGACGACCCGATCCGGCGCCTTCAGCCGCGTATCATCCAAAGACTGCGGGGTGGCGCATCCGGCCAACAGCGCGATTCCAAGAAAGAGAGCGTACCCCTTCATAGAATCTTCCTTAAAAAAGGGTGCCAGTTTTAACCTGGCACCCTTCTCCAGCCGATTGAAAGTTCAACAATCTGCGCTTATTTCTTCGTTTCGCAGCTTCCGCCCTTGCAGGCGGGGCAGGCCTTGACGAGTGAGATCAGCTTGATGAGCCCCGCAATCCCGATCAGCACATAGACCGCCTTGGACGCTCGCCCGGCTCCCAGCGCCCTGGCCACGAGGTCCAGATCCCACAGGGCCACCAGGCCCCAGTTG
>CAYJSX010000051.1:0-8042 GCA_964372575.1 uncultured Planctomycetia bacterium | reverse complement strand
AGAGCTCATCGCGAAACCTGAGGTACCCCCTCACCCCCACCCTCTCCTGCGAGGGAGAGGGAAAGAGGTAGCTGGTGGGGAGTCGGTTTTGAAATGGGCTCTAAGCTTACGGCTTATCGCCTACGGCTGATTTTATGATTCCTTACGAGATCACCGAGCATACCGCCGATATCGGGGTGAAGGCCTACGGCCGGACCCGCGAAGAGCTCTTCGCCCATATGGCCCAGGGAATGTTCAGTCTGATCGTCCCGCCCTCGCAGGTCAAACCCGCCACCACCTATTCTGTCAAGGCATCTGCCGCCAACGATGAGGAGCGCCTGCTCGTGGCCTGGCTGAGGGAGCTTTTATACCTGTTTGACACGCGCAAGCTGATCGGCAAGGATTTCAAGATTCAGCGGCTGGAAGCCGGCCGGGTGGAGGCGGAGGTGTCCGGAGAAAAGCTGGACCCTGCCCGCCACGAGGTGGACAAAGAGGTGAAGGCCGTCACCTACTGCGACCTCAGCTTAAAACAGGGCAAGGACGGCATCTTCCGCGCCCAGGTGATCTTCGATATATAATACGGGGGGGTGCCAAATCAGGGTGCCAGGTTAAAACCTGGCACCCCTGGCACCCGAAGGGAAGATTCATGGAACCCACACCGATTCCGGTTAAGAAGATAGACGAGTGCCGCTGGGAGATCCCCAAGGGGGCCCGGCCTGGCATGCGGGTGCCTGGGCTCATCTTTGCCGATGAGGCCCTGATGAAGAATATCCTTAAGGATAAGTCCCTGGAGCAGGTGGCCAACGTGGCCACCTTGCCCGGCATCGTCAAGGCCTCCATGGCGATGCCGGACATTCACTGGGGGTATGGGTTCGCGGTTGGAGGCGTCGCCGCCACCGACCCGGAGGCCGGCGGCGTGATCTCTCCCGGCGGCGTCGGTTTCGATAAAAATTGTGGGGTGAGATTGGTTCGGACCAACTTGGTCGAGGAAGAGGTGCGCCCGGTCCTCAGACAACTGGTGGCGCAGCTTTTTCGGGATATCCCCTGCGGTGTGGGGGCCGCTGGAGACATCAAGTTTACCGAACAGCAGGAGCGCCGCATTCTGACCGAGGGGGCCCAGTGGATTGTCCGGCAAGGTTACGGGACGCCCCAGGACATCGAGCACACGGAGGCCCGGGGTTGTTTGGAGGCAGCCGATCCGGACGCTGTTTCCAAACGGGCGTATGAGCGGGGAAAGGGGCAGGTGGGGACGCTCGGCTCTGGCAACCATTTCCTCGAAGTTCAGGTGGTGGATCAGGTGTTCGATCCTCAGCTCACCGAACAGCTCTTTGGCTTGCGGGAAGGATCGGTCACCATGATGATCCACTCCGGCTCTCGCGGATTCGGCTACCAGGTCTGCGACGACTACCTAGAAGTTACAGCCAAGGCCTGTGCCAAATATGGAATCTCGGTCCCAGACAGGCAGTTGGCCTGTACCCCGGTCAACTCGCCGGAGGGGCAAGCTTACTTGGGTGCCATGCGCTCGGCGGCCAACTATGCCTGGGCCAACCGCCAGCTCCTGATGCACCGGGCCCGCGAAGTTTTCGAGAGGATCTTCAACCGATCGTGGCCCAAGCTGGGAATGTCGCTCATCTACGATGTCTGCCACAACATCGCCAAGATGGAAACGTATGAGATCGACGGGAAGAAAAAGACGCTTTGCGTCCATCGCAAAGGGGCGACCCGGGCCTTTCCACCGGGGCACCCGGAGCTGCCGGAGGTTTATCGTCCGTACGGCCAGCCGGTGGTCATTCCGGGCGACATGGGCCGCAACTCCTATCTTCTTCTTGGCTGCGACGGTTCGATGACGCAGTCGTTCGGCAGTACCTGCCATGGGGCAGGGCGGGTGATGTCCCGGACGGCCGCGGTTCGAGCAGCCAAGGGGCGGTCCATCCGTCAGGAGCTGGAGGCCAAAGGGATCATTGCCATGGGGCGTGGACGCAACGCCCTGGAGGAAGAGCAGCCGGCCGCCTACAAAGACGTGAACGACGTCGTCCGGGTAGTGGAATCGGCTGGAATCTCTCGCCGGGTCTGCCGGATGCGTCCCATCGGCGTCATCAAAGGGTGAGGCGAATGGGTCATTGCGAGCAGGAATCCGATCCTCGCTGGAGCCTGCCCTCGACTTTGATCGAGGGCGAGAGCTTGCCCTCGACTCGATCGAGGGATGACGTCTGTCTTCGCCATGCTTGATCTCAAACTGATCCGCAGCGAGCCGGATAAGGTCCGACAGGCCCTGGCCAACCGGGGCAACGCCTTCGATCTGGATTCCCTCCTGGCGCAGGATGGCGAGCTGTGCCGGCTGGGGCAGGAGCTGGAGAAGATCCGCCATGAGAAACGGACCGCCTCGGATGAGGTCGGGCGGTTGAAAAGGGAAGGCAAGCTGGTTGAAAAGCAATTGGCCAGCTTGAAGAAGCTCTCAGAGGAAGAGGACAAGCTTTCCACGAAAACCGACGAGCTGGAAGCGGCCCTTAAGAAACAGCTTTTCTTTATTCCCAACATCCCCCATTCTTCCATCCCGGTGGGTCCTGGCCCCCCATCCAACCAGGTCGTCCGCGAATTTGGCGCCGAGCGCCGCTTTTCCTTCACCCCGCGCAACCACATCGAGCTGGCCGAATTCTTAGGGGTGATCGATTTCACCCGCGCGGCCAAGGTGGCCGGCTCCCACTTCGTCCTCTTCACCGGCTTGGGGGCCCGGCTGGAGCGGGCCCTGATCAATTTCATGCTGGACCTCCACACGAAGGAGCACCGCTACGTGGAGGTGTCGCCGCCCTACCTGGTCAACCGGGCCACGATGACCGGCACTGGCCAGCTGCCCAAGTTTGAAGAGGACATGTACCGCCTGCGCGACGACGACCTCTTCTTGGTTCCGACCGCCGAGGTGCCGGTGACCAACCTCCATGCCGGTGAGATCCTGGAGGCCAAGAGGCTGCCCATCTATTACACCTCTTACACCGCCTGTTTTCGGCGGGAGGCCGGCTCCTACGGCAAGGAGACCAGGGGCCTCACCCGCGTGCATCAGTTCGACAAGGTGGAGCTGGTCAAATTTGTAACCCCGGAGAGCTCTTACGACGAGCTCGAGAAACTGGTGGCCGACGCGGAGAAGGTCCTTCAGCGCCTGGAGCTGATCTATCGGGTGGTTCTCCTGTCTACCGGCGACTTGGGCTTTGCCTCGGCCAAGACGTACGACCTGGAGGCCCATTCTCCGGCGACGGACGGATGGCTGGAGGTTTCCAGCTGCAGCAACTTCGAGGAGTTTCAGGCCCGCCGGGCCCAGATCCGGTATCGGGACCCGACCACTCAAAAGGTTCGGTTCGTCCACACCTTAAACGGCTCTGGCGTGGCCTTGGCCCGGACGGTGATCGCCCTCCTGGAGCAGCATCAGAATGCCGACGGTTCGGTGACGCTGCCGAAGGCCCTGCATCCCTACCTGGATGGCCTCACCCAACTGACCCCACCTTAAGGCAAGATGCTGGCCAAGGCCTTTCGGCTGATCGCGGGTGTGCTGCTCATCCCCGCGGACTTGGGTTTCATGATCTCGTTTTACGAGCAGCTCATCCGGATTCGCCAGATCGCCACACCGGAGATTGTCTTCCTGCTGGGAATCACCGGATATCTGGCCTTCCACGTCTTGATCGCCCCGCCCACCCGGGCTTATGTCTTCGGCCATGAGCTTACCCATGCCGCCACGGCGTGGGTTTCCGGAGAGGCAGTGAAAGATTTTCAGACCGGCGCCAAGAAGGGTTCTGTGGTGGTGAGCCAGGTGACCGCCTTAATCGCCCTGGCCCCGTACCTGGTTCCGGTCTACGCGGTTCTCTGGGCCTTGCTCTACGGCGTGGCGGGCCTCTTCTGGAATGTGAAGCCCTGGGCGGGCTGGTTCTTCTTTGGGCTGGGGGCCGCCCTCATGTTTCACCTCGTCTTCACGGTGACCGCCCTCAAGGAGAAGCAGTCGGACCTTCAGGTGCTGGGCCCGATCTTGTCGCTCGTCCTGATTGTCTTTGGGAATGTCACCCTGGTGATCGGGGTTCTGGGCCTCATCGTCCCGGAGGTCGGCTTCCTTGCGTATCTGCGAGTGGGCCTTCAGCACACCGGCGAGATTTACCGCTTGCTCTACGCCCAGCTCTTTTTATAGGAGAGGTGGCTGAGTCTGGCTGAAAGCGGCAGTCCTGAAAACTGCTGTGGGCGTCATGCCCACCCCGAGTTCGAATCTCGGCCTCTCCGTGAATTTCAGCTGTAAGCGGTAAGCATTAAGCTTAAGGTTTACGGCTGATGGCTTATCGCTGTCTTTCTGGAGAGATGGCTGAGAGGACGAAAGCGGCGCTCTCGAAAAGCGTTAGGGTCGCAAGACCCTCGGAGGTTCGCAGATCTCCCGACCATCGGCAACGCAGGGAAGATACAGCCGACTTATTCGACCATCTACTATTATGGTCGGCTGCATCCTCCTCCCTCCGCCAGTGTCACCCATGAATGCCGGTACCAGTTCCGGAAGTGCAGGGTTCACTTGCCGAACCCTGCACGTTTGGAAACGGTACCGATGTAGCCGATGAGGGGCCGATCGCCGTAGCGGGCAAGCGCTTCCTTAACAACTGTGGGCCACTCGATGATGGCAGGCAACAGTCTCCCCTCCTGGGTTGGGGGAGCCCCCTCCAGAGTCTCAATTGAGGGAGGGATTGCGTCTATCATACGTCAAGGAAAGGTGATTTTGCAAAAGTCCAGTTAGGACGTAAGGAGAACTCACGGGCGAATTCGAGAATCTCTTGACGGCTGATCACGCTGCAGCCGCTTCCCCGTTTTCAGGCACCCAGAGGCGCCATCGTGTCACCAGTCGGCTAGCCGGCAGGGCTGGATCCAGCTTGGCGTTTCCCTGAGTCAGGCGGGTGCGTATCTTGGAAAGGATTTCTTCCCCAACGGCTCCTGAGCGTTCCAAAAGGTAACCCATTCGCTTGTCAACGGCGCCGTTCTTCATTCTAGCGGCATAATCCAACAGGCGGTTGAGATCCTTTTCTTCAAAAGCAAGGTAGTCTTTCAGAATGTCCTCGACCATTCGGGTGCCACCCCCCACAGATGGATCGTCAAGCATGTCAATGACGGTCTTGGTCGGGTCAGATACGGGAACCTGCACTCCCTCCCGCCACAGCCCTTTTATTCCGAACAGCCGCCGCTCGGGAATTTTCTTAAGCCAGAATTCCGTGGATTGAATTCGCTGCTTTCGTGGCCCTCGAGGCTGCGTCGTCATCACGACAACCGTCCTGAAGATCTGCTCGGTGAGGCCCCAGTTCTCGGCCGCGCTCCACCCGCCGATGTAGCAGGGCGCAAAAACCCGGGCCGCAATGATCCAAGGATCGGCGACGACATCCTCCGGCCTGCGGGCCTGGAGCGGCACTGGGGCATAGAGGCCCCTTCGCACCCGAACCAACCACCCTCGGTTGGCCCATCGGGCCATGAACTTCGCTGTCTGGAGTAGCGGCAAACCCAGGATGGCAGAGGCCTCCCTCACGGTGATGGTCGGCCCTGTTTTCCTGAGGAGGCTGATCAGCCGCTCCCGTCCTTTCTTCTCAATGCCTGCCAGGTCAATCATGCTATATCACCATATAAATAATTCCTCTTGAGAGCGAACTATCTACTATGAAGTATACTATCCTACCGTCCGTTTGACAAGCTCTTTTTGGGCAATTGTGCAAGTGGTTCCTGCACAAAGGGCTGGGGGTGTGATAAACTGGGTCCGCTTAGGTGGTCAGCGGGAGGGCGGGAACCTGGTGGGCCAGCTTGGTCACCTCCTCGGTCAGGCACCAAGCCCGGAAGTCATCGAGGAATTTGGCTATCGCCTGCTGCGGAGGGAGTTCAAAAATTGTCCCGCCGGTCCCGGTTGGCCTTCCCTTTACTCCACCAAGGCGTTGAGGCAATACCATGCGGAAAATCCTCATTACGGGTTCTAGCGGTCTGATAGGATCAGAGGCGGTCTCCTTCTTTGATGGGCTGGGGTGGCAGGTCTTGGGGGTGGATAACAACCTGCGGCGTGAATTCTTCGGCCCTGAGGGAGATACCACCTGGAACTTAAACCGGCTTAGAGAAAATACTCGGCACCTCGTCCATCACGACCTGGACATCCGAAACCGAGAGGGAATTCTCAATCTCTTCAAGTGTGAGCGGCCGGACCTCGTCATCCATTGTGCGGCCCAGCCCAGCCATGATCTGGCCCGCGAGCGACCGTTTGACGACTTTGAGGTCAACGCGACAGGGACCCTCAACCTCCTGGAGGCCACGCGCCAATTCTGCCCTGAGGCCTGCCTTGTCTTTTTGTCGACCAATAAGGTATACGGGGATGCCCCCAACGAACTTCCTCTTAAGGAACTGCCAACCCGGTTTGATTATGCCGATCCCAAAGATTATGAGGGAATCGATGAGGGGTGTCGGCTCGACGCCTCTATCCACAGCCTCTTTGGGGTTTCAAAGTTGGCGGCAGATCTCATGGTTCAGGAGTACAGCCGGACGTTCGGATTTCCGGCCGTCTGTTTTCGTGCCGGGTGCCTGACGGGTCCAAACCACTCGGGGGTAGAGCTCCATGGCTTTTTGGCCTATCTGGCCAAGGCCCTTCGGGAGGGCCGGAGCTATCGGATCTTTGGCTACAAGGGAAAACAGGTGCGGGACAACATCCACTCCTACGATGTCTGCACGGCGATCCTGGCCTTTTATAAGCGGCCGCGCCTGGCCGCCGTTTACAATCTAGGCGGAGGGCGGGCCAACAGCATCTCTGTTTTAGAAGCAATTTCCCGCTTGGAGGAGCTTCTCGGTAAGAGGCTGAAGACCGAATACGTTGATCAACCCCGCTTGGGCGATCACATCTGCTACATCACGAATCTGCGTCGATTTAGGGCGGACTATCCAGAATGGGAGGTAAGCCGATCGCTCGATAAAATCTTGGTAGATCTTGTCCGCAATGGTCGGTAATGGTTTGGTTCATTGCCTGGATGCGTTTTCAGCGGATATAACGGCCTGGCACAAGGATAGGGGGTAAAGGGTGATCGAGCTGCGGAAGGATAAACCTCTTGCGGTAACTGGAGGAGCGGGGTTTGTGGGACGTCACGTGGTCCGCGCCCTCCAAGATCAAGGGTATCTGCAGGTCGTGGTTCCTCGCCGGGTCCAATACGATTTCACGAGAGAAGAAGCCGTGGAGCGGTTTTACCGCGAGGTTCAGCCAGAGGCCGTCATCCACTTGGCAGGCGTGGTCGGGGGCATAGGGGTAAACCTCGCCCATCCGGGTCGCTTTTTTTATGAGAATCTCACGATGGGGACCTTGCTCATGGAATACGCGCGCCGATACGGCGTTAAAAAGTTTGTTGCCATCGGTACCATCTGTTCTTATCCTAAGTTCACCCCTGTTCCTTTTAAGGAGGAAGATCTTTGGAATGGATATCCGGAGGAAACGAATGCCCCCTACGGGTTGGCGAAGAAGATGCTCCTCGTTCAGGCCCAGGCCTATCGGAAGGAATATGGGTTTAATGCCATTTATCTTTTGCCGGTTAATCTTTATGGGCCAGAGGATCACTTCGACCTTGAGACCTCTCACGTCATTCCTGCCCTGATTCGAAAATGCCTGGAGGCCATCGACCGGAATGAACCCGAGATGGTCTGTTGGGGCGATGGAAGTCCAACCCGCGAGTTTCTCTATGTGGAGGATTGTGCCGAGGCCGTCGTTCTGGCACTCGAGCGGTACCATTCGGCTGAGCCTGTTAACCTAGGGAGTGGATTCGAGATCTCTATTAAGGAGTTGGTGCATCTGATCGCGCAAACGACAGGCTTTAAGGGCCGGGTGGTTTGGGATACCACCAAGCCCAATGGGCAACCGAGGCGCTGTCTGGATACCAGCCGAGCTTGGGAAGGCCTTGGGTTTCGAGCGAAGACCGATTTCAAGGAAGGCCTGCGGCGCACCGTGGAGTGGTATCGACAGCATAGACAGGATCCTCCTTTAACGAGGGCGAATAGCTCAGCTGGTTAGAGCACTCGGCTTACATCCGAGAGGTCACAGG
>CAYJSX010000050.1:0-8475 GCA_964372575.1 uncultured Planctomycetia bacterium | reverse complement strand
CCGTCGGCTCGCCATGCTCTGTGGCAGTCACGACGAGCATCTGAAAAAAATCGATCAATATTCAGATCGGCAAAAGCAGATTGTCATCATGCGGCTGGCCAATGAGCTTGAAGATTATCTGGATCTAGGCATGGCGTACCGGGGCGTTTTCCCTTACCGGGACCGGATTCAGGCCTACCGGTTGACCCACATGGAGGAGTACCGGGTTTACATGAGGGAGTATATGCGGCGCTACCGCCATGGCGCCGAGGAACCCGTGCAGGAAAAAGCCAAGGAGGCATGAGCCTATCGTGGAAAAGAGATTTCGGCTTCTTAAGGTCTTTTCAGTGACATTCAAGGTACTCTCCCTGCTCATGCTGGCCTTGATGGTGGTCGGCCTGGTGGGGATTGCAGTTGGCGAAAAACCCCAGGGGATCCCCTTGGCCCAGGTGGTGACCAACATGATCGTGGCGATGCTGGTCACAAGCCTTATGTTCTACAGCTTGGGGGAGATCATCCGGGTTCTGCTGGCGATCGAGGAGCAGACCAGAAAAAGCTAAAACAAGACAAACCATTTAGGGCCAGGCCCAAAAAAGGCCTGGCCCCGTTTCTTCTCTTGAATAGTCTAACAGTATCAAGTAATCTTTGGGCTGGAGATGATACGGTTTTAAATCCGTATGAGACGGTTCCAGAACCTTCTCAGAACCACCCCTTCTGGGCTTCTCCAAGCCAGCCTGGTAAGTCTCTACCTCCTACTCAGTACCTGCCTGGCTTTTACCCTCTACGCTGAAACCCAGTTCCCCAGGGCGGATCAAGCCGGTCCTTGGGATCTGGATAAATCTCTCCAGTTTGGCTTGGCTCGTCATCGGCCGGTTCAGATCGCTCAGAAGGAGATCGACCTGGCCTTGATGAAGGTCCGGGAGGCCAGAAGAAACCTCCTGCCGGCGGCAACCCTGAAGACGAGCCGGACCACCGGAACCGCCTCTGACCTGGATTTCTCTGAATTTTCCAGCGGCCTCGAGCTCCAGCACCCCCTCTACTATTCCGGGCGGCTCAAGGACACCTACCGCCAGTCTCTGGTTAACCTGCGGGTGGCCGAAAAGAGACAGGGGAAGGTCAAGGCCGATTTTACCCTGGAGCTCAGCCAGGCCTATCTTCAGTTGGTGGGAGCCAAGGCGGGCCTCACGACCCAGGAGGGGCTCGTGCAGAAGGCCGAGGAGACCTACAGTCGGACCAACGCCCGGTTCCAGGCAGGGCTCTTGACCCGGCTGGAGCTCCTCAACGTGGAGTCGCTGCTCAATCAGGCCAGGTTTCAGCGACAGACCGCGGAGAATGACGTGACCCTGGCGCGGCTTAAGTTTCTGCAGCGCCTGAGTCTGGAGCCGAACGAGCCCGTTTTGGTGGATGTGCAGGATCAACTTCCGCCCATCACGGTGGTTTCCATCGACCCGGAAGAGGCGCTCCGGCTCGCCCAGCAGCACCGCCTCGACATTCAAGTCAACGGCCTCCTCGTGGAGTTTAACGAGTATGAGGAGCGGATCGCCAAGGCCAAGGGGAAGCTGAAGCTCGACTTAACCGCCTTTATCGGGGCCTCGGCCTCTGCCTTTGAGACGGAGTCGTTGGACGCGGCAGAGGATTACTCCGTTGGGATCCGGGCCACCCAGGCCTGGGGGCCCCACGGCCTGACCTCTTCCTTCACCGATACCCACACCTCTCCCCGGCTGGGCCAGACCACCCGAACCGATACCACCGTTTATTCCGGTGAACTGGGGCTCTTCAATCAACTGGCCGGTCTTTCTGAGATTGAGCAGGGCCGGGTGAATCTGGAGAAGGCCAAGAACGACCTGGCCGAGGTCAAGCAGACCGCCTTCCAGGAGGTGCAGGAGGCGTATGTCAGCTACTCGAAGGCCCGCCTGCAGTTGGAGTACAACCGGCAGAAGATCGCCTTTCGGAAGGAACAGGTGAAGGTGTTGGAGCTCCAGGCCTCCTTGAACGAGATTCTCCCTTCTCAGGTGCTGGAGGCGGTGGTTCGGCTCGTCGAGGAGGAGGTCGGCTACGTCCAGGCGCAGACCAACTACCACGTGGCCCTGGCCCGGCTGAATAAGGCGGTCGGCCTGCCTGGGCATTACAGGTAAGCGATGAAACGACGCGAGCCCTTACCCCTCTTCCAAAGGAAATGGTGCGGTGCTGAGACGGTTTAGGGGCTTGTTGATCTTCCTGGCCGTGGCGATGCTGGGGGCGGCCGCCCTGCAGTGGGGGCTGCCGCTTCTTTTAAGGGCACCCACGATTACCCGGCTGCCTCCGGGCGCCAGGCCCCCTGGAGGTCCGGAGGCGGAGAGCCTGCCGGTTCCGGTGCGCACCTTCAAGGCCTCCCGGATAGAGTTCAAGGACATCCTGCCCACCCTGGGGACGGTCCGAGGCCAGGTGGAGGTGGACCTCAAGTTTGAGGTGAACGGCGTCGTCAAGAGTCTTCAGTTCCGGGAGGGGGATCTGGTGACCGAAGGACAGACCCTCGCCACGCTGGACGACCGGGACGCGCAGCTTCGGCTGGAAAACGCCCAGGCCAAACGGAATGCCGCCGAGGCCCAGTTGAAATTGGCCCAGAAGAAAACCGAGATCAACGAGCAGCTCTTTAATCTGGGGGCGATCATCCGGGCAAAGCTCGAAGAATCTCAGCTCGAGAGGGAGGTTGCCCAGGCCCAACTGGAGACGGCCGAGAAAGAGGTGGAGCTGGCCGAGGCCGAACTCACCAAAACCACGCTTGCGGCCCCCATCGAAGGGGTGATGGGAACCCGGGAGGTGGAGGTGGGAGAGTTTGTGAGCGTGAACCCTCCGACGGTGGTCGCCACCCTCATGGATGTGGGTACGGTCTTTGTGGAGATGGGGATCATCGAGCGGGACATCGAGCGCATCCGCCTAGGCCAGAGGGTGAAGGTTTCGGTGGACTCCCTGCCGAATGTCCCTTTTGAGGGCACGATCGACAATCTGGCCCCCTTGATCGAGGGCAAATCCAGGACCCTCACCGCCAAGGTCCGCGTAGAGAATACCCAGGGCCAGCTTCTGCCCGGGATGTTTGCCCGGGCCGAGGTGGCCGTCTTTGAGAAGTCGGACGCCCTGGTGGTTCCCACCTCCGCCCTGAAGGACAACGACGGGGATGGGAAGTTTGATTCGGTCTTTGTGGTTGAGGCCAACACGGCCAAGCTTAAAGCCATCACGCTGGGGTACCTCACCACCGACTACGCCGAAATCCAAGAGGGGCTCCTGGAGGAGGAGCAGGTCGTCACCGAGGCCCGGGGCCCCCTGGAGGACGGCTCCAAGGTATCCCTCCTAGAGGAGGAAGAGGCCGGTGTCCAGCGGGTCGAGCCGGCCATCACCAAGGAGCGCAGTGAGGAGTGAACGCAGAGGACGGCAGATCGGCCACCCGTCGGAGGTTGGCGGTTCAGCGAATCTCGGAACTCCCCCTTAAGGAACGGGGGCTCACCCCGTTGCCTCGTGGGATTCCTCGCTCACAAGACATCCCCCTGCGGTGGCCTGCTGGGGCCAGAGGCCAGTCCCTGCTTGCCAGGACTGGCTGGCCTGCCTGTGCCGCCCACCTGCCGGACGGGCAGGGACGGGCAGGGACTGGCTGGCTGCAAGAGGGGCCCCGGCGAAGGGATGGCCCGGAAGCGCACCTCCGGAGGCCGCGCGGGCATGGTTCCCTCTGGGGATTCTTCCTCGGAGAGCGCGGCCGAGGACAGAGTGAGAGCGCCTCGCTGGGGCGCTCGAACGATGCGCGGAGGGCCGACCTTAAGCCGGGGTTTCCTGCAGCCAAGGGACAGCTCGACCCCGACGGGTGGCCTGCAGGGGTCATAGGCCCTTGCCACCCGTCGGTAGCCCCATGACACTGCCGCGATTTGCGGTTCGCCGCCCGGTCACGACCCTGATGTTCTATCTGGGGGTGATCCTCCTGGGGGCGATCGCCTGGACCCGCCTGCCGCAAGAGCTTTTCCCTCCGATCACCTACCCGCAGTTGACCGTCGTTACCCACTACAAGGATGCTGCCCCCGAGGAGATCGAGATCCTCATCACCAAGCCGATCGAGGAGGTGGTGGGAACGGTCTCCGGCTTAAGGCGGGTGAGCTCCATCTCCAAGGAAGAGGTCTCGCTGGTAATCGCAGAGTTCACCTGGGGCACCCAGATGGACTTTGCGGCCCTGGGGGTGCGGGAGAAGATCGATCTCATCAAGGAACGCCTGCCCCGCGGATCTGAAGATCCGGTCGTCATCAAATTCAATCCCTTTGAACTGCCGGTTCTGGTCTTCAACCTCTCTGGCGACGTTGCCCCCTCGGAACTCCTGCGCGTGGCGAGAAAACAGGTCAAGACCGAACTGGAGAAGGTGGAGGGGGTGGCGGCGGTTACCCTCTCGGGAGGATTGGAGCGGGAGATCCTGGTCGAGGTGGACCAGGGACGGCTGGCGGCCTCGGGCCTGCCGATCTCGAACGTGGTGGAGTCCCTTTCCAAGGCGAACCTCAACTATCCCGCCGGCACCATCAAGGAGGCCTTCTACGAGTTCCTCATCCGGACGATGGGGGAGTTTAAGCTGGTTCAGGAGATCCCTGGGGTGACGGTGGGCGTCGAAGAGACCAAGGGGGATGCCACACGCGGCGAGTCGGAAGAGAGCCAGCGGCCTGGCCCCTTGAAGCGTGAAAAGGGAGTGGCCCCGAGCCAGCGGCTGATTCTTTTGAAGGATGTGGGTGTGGTTAAGGACACCTTCAAGGAGCGTTCCTCTGTCTCCCGTTTCAATGGGAAAGAAAATGTCTCTTTGCGGATCCAGAAGCAGGCCGGGGCCAATACCCTTCAGGTGGCGACACGGGTCAAGGAGACGGCACAGAAGCTCTCCCCGCTCCTTGCGGCGCGCGGGGTGACCCTCTCGGTGGCCTACGACCAGTCCCTCTTCATTCGAAGCTCGATTGCCGGTGTCAGGGACGCGGCCCTGCAGGGCGGGGCGCTGGCCTTCCTGGTGTTGTACCTGTTTTTGGGGAGCTTTTGGGCAGCCCTCAATGTGGCCTTCGCGATTCCGATCTCGATCCTGGCGACCATCTGGCTGATGTACGGCAGCGGACTGACGATCAACGTGATCTCGCTGGGAGGCCTCGCCTTCGGGATCGGACTCTTGGTCGATGCCGGGATTGTGGTGGTGGAGAACGTCGAACGGCACCGGCAGGAAGGGAAGACCCCGACCGAGGCGGCCGCCCAAGGAACCGAGGAGGTTTCCGGGGCGATCGTGGGGACGGTGCTGACGACCGTGGTGGTCTTCCTGCCGATGATCTTTGTGGTGGGGATTGCCGGTCAGATCTTCAAGGAGCTGGCCTACACGGTTACCTTCTCAAACCTGGCCTCCCTGGTGGTCTCGTTAAGTTTAACGGCCCTGTTCGCCTCTAAGATCCGAACCTCTGGCTCCAGGCCGCTGATTGAGCCCCTGGTGGAGTTCTTCAAGCGGTGGGACCTGGCGCTGGTGAGCTGGTTCCTCAACCACCGGCTGATCGGGGTGGTGCTCATGGCAGGACTGATGGGCTCAAGCGTGATCGGTTTCAAGGGCCTCGACCAGGAGCTCCTGCCTCGGGTGGACCAAGGACAGTTCATCCTCCGGGTGAATCTTCCCCCAGGGACCCGCTTGGAGGTGACCGACCGGGTGGCCCAAAGGATCGAGCAGGTGCTGCAGGCAACCCCAGAGGTCCAAGACCTCTCCGTGACGATCGGCTCCTCCAAGGAGAAGCGGGCCGAAGAGCTGCTGGAAACCCTGGGCTCTCATCAGGCGCAGATCCTGGTGAACCTCAAGCCCCTCTATCGGGGCCTTGGCCCGGCACCCCCCGGCGATCTTTACCGGACGCGCAGGACCTCCGGGATTGTTCAGGAGCTTAAAGAGACACTGGCCAGAGAACCCCTGGAAGCGGCAGAGGTGGAGTACCTCCTCCAGGAGTCGGTTTTTAAATCGTCCTTCCTGGCCGGGACGCCGGTTGTCATCGAGGTCAAGGGCAAAGAACTGGCTCGACTCGAAGGCCTGGCCAACGATGTACAGAAGATGCTGGCTGAGGTTCCAGGGCTCTACGGGATCAAGAGCAGCCTGGTTCCCCCTTCACCGGAGACCAAGGTTCGGGTGGCCAAGGACCGAGCGGCGGCCTATCACCTGTCGGTGAGCGACATCGCCATAACCGCGCAGACCGCGTTGAAAGGATTTATGGCGACCAAGTTTAAAGAGGAGGGAGAAGAGATCGATCTTCGGGTTCGCCTGAGAAAGGAGGACCGGGAAGACCTCAACCAGGTGCGTCGGCTCATCGTCCATTCCCCGCTGGGCGTGGATGTCCCTCTGGCAGAGGTGGCCTACCTGGCGGTGGGCAAGGGTCCCACCGAGATTCGGCACCTGGATCAGCAGCGGACGATCCTGGTCTCGGCCCAGCTTTATGGAAGGCCCCTTTCCGAGACCCTCCAGGGGGTCAGCGAGGGCCTTCGGGAAATCCAGATTCCCGCTGGATACTTGGCGACGCTGACCGGTGAGAGCGAGCAGATGAAGGAGTCGTTCCACTCTCTCGCCTTCGCGCTCGCCCTCTCGGTGATCTTGGTCTACATGGTGATGGCCTCTGAGTTTGAATCGTTCTGGCAGCCGCTCCTCATCATGGGAACGATTCCTCTGGCCCTGGTGGGGGTGTGGCTCGCCTTGGCGGTGACCGGCACCCCGGTCAGTATCATGGCCCTTCTGGGCTTTATCGTTTTAGGCGGCATCGTGGTGGATAACGGGATTGTCCTCATCGATTACGTGAATCTCTTGAGGAGGCAGGGGATGGAGCTGACCCAGGCCCTGAGGGAGGCGAGCCTCACCCGGCTTCGGCCGATCCTGATGACGGCCGCCACCACGGTGCTGGGGGTTCTTCCACTGGCCCTGGGCTTGGGCGAAGGGGTGGAGCTCCAGGGTCCGATGGCGATCACCGTGATGGGAGGCTTGACCGTCTCCACATTTCTCACGCTGGTCTTCTTGCCCACGATCTACCACCTGGGGGCCAGCTTCTTTGAGCGGGTGAGGCCTCCCCTGGTAGAGGCAGCCCTTCTGGAAGCCGGCCGTGCAGAACCAGCGATGGCTACAGCCCCGGCAGCAGGGATGCCGGTGGCTACACCCTCCATCAAACTTGCGGTTTCCACAGCTCTCCCGGCCGCCACCGCTGCCGAGCCCTTCGTTTCACCCGAGCTGCCGGAGATACCAGAAGGTTTCGGCAGCGAGGAGGCGGCCCCTGCGGAAGCTTCTCTGGCGATCCCTCTACCGATGGAAGAAAGGCCTCCAGCTCCGGAGGCGATGGGGCCGGAGCAGCCGCCAGTAGAGATGCCTCCTCCTTACGCGCCCACCGAGGGGCCGCCTGAAGCCGAGGCGCCGCCAGCGGCACCGGAGGCGCAGCCAACGGAAGTCAAGGCGTCCTCGACCCGGGCCGAGGTGCCGCCGAAAACCGAGGCGCGGGCACCTGCCTCTCTGACGGCCAGGCAGCAGAGACTCCTCGATTACTTGAAGGCGCACGGCCGGATCAGTCGCCAAGAGTATGCCAGCTTGATGGCGGTCTCGGTTCCCACCGCGGCCCGGGATCTGAGGGAGCTCGTGGACCTGGGGTTCATCCGGGGTGTGGGCCCCTTGGCCCGGGGTCGTTTTTATGTCCTTGCCTAGCTTCTCCGTCCGCCGCCCGATCTCGGTGGCGATGATCTACCTGGGGTTCCTCCTCATTGGGGCGATCGCCCTAACGAAGCTGCCGATTGAGCTTTATCCCAACTTCAGCTTCGGCGACATCTCTATCATCGTGGAGATCCGGGGCGGGATGCCGCCGGTGGAGGTGGAGTCGCGCGTAAGCCGTCCCATCGAGGAGACGATCGGGGACGTCTCCCACCTCAAGGACGTCATCTCCATCTCCGAGGAGGGCAGGAGCCGTGTGGTGCTGACCTTCGAGCCAGGGACCGACATGGATTTCGCCGCCCTGGAGGTTCGGGAGAAGTTTTCCAAGGTCCGCTCCAAGCTTCCCCCGGAGATCGAGAAGCCGATCATCGCCAAGTTCGAGCAGTCCGACCGGCCGATCCTCATCGTGGCGGTGACCGCCTTGGGCCATACCCCGGAGATGCTGCGCCGCCTCGTGGATGAGCAGATCAAAGACCAGATCCTCCGGGTCGAAGGGGTGGCCAACGTGGAGGTGGGCGGCGGGCGGGAGAGGAAGATCCTGGTGGAGGTGGACCTCGAGAAGCTGCAGGCCTTCCGGCTTCCGATCGATCGGGTCACACGCCTCTTGAGTGTGAGCAACCTGAACCTCCTGGCCGGAGAGGTGGAGCTCACCCGAAACAAATACCTGATCCGGGCGATCGGAGAGTTCCGCTCGATCGAGGAGATCAAGAACCTTGGGATCGCCGTGACCCCCTCCTACTCGGTGATTCGGCTTAAAGATGTGGCCGAGGTGAAGGCCGAACTCAAGATCACTCGCTCGCTTCAGCGGG
>CAYJSX010000049.1:0-8507 GCA_964372575.1 uncultured Planctomycetia bacterium | reverse complement strand
ATGTCCTGGCTGACTTTCAGGAGAAAACGCTTGAGAAGGCCAGACAGTTGCTGGCCAAAGAAAGGCTGGCCTTTGGAGTACAGTTTGTTCAACTGCGGGCTGAGAATCCAGGGCCTGCCCTGGAACAAGGGGGACTCTCGGGTCGGATCTTGGTGGCCCACCTGACCAATGTGGCGGACGGAATCCGGACGAACTTCCTTTCCCAGATGGATGGAGAGCCGTTTGTGATTCTAGCCCAGGCTTATTTGCCGATAGAGACTGCCTGGGAATTGCAAAGGGCGTACGGATCCTATGGAATCACGGTGGCACAGCTTAAGCGAGAGTTGCCCAAGATTCACGAGGAGGGGGTCGACGCCTTCCTTGCCCGGTACAGGAAGCAGTTGCCCAAGAAGGTTTACTACCAATTTTGGAGGGACCTCTTCCAGGGTCTCAGGCTCCGAGAATCGTACCGACACTTAAAGAGCTTGGAAGAGCATCCCTGGGTGGAGGGCGTTGGTCTAAAAGATCCGGCCGATGCCTTGGGCAAGGTTTTGCACGAACATCCCAGAAACGTCTGGATGGCGGATTCCAAGCACGCCTTTCAGGTTTTGCGGATCTTACCACACCTTCATCCCGAGGGGACGCTGCAGATGACGCAATTGACGGTCCCCGGGGTTGAGGTCTATCACGACGGATATGAGGGGCTGCGCAAATACGATGGGGCGGTAGCCATTCCAGTGAATGGAAAGCTTCTTGAGGAAATAGCTTTAGGAATGGGATCCTCCGTAACAAAGAGGCCCTTCGCCCGGTACAATCCCGAACATCGCACCAGCATAACCTACGAGATCAGTCCCCCCACCCGCCTGCCCCAACCCGCCGCTGGCCAGCCGGCTTCGCTCACCGCCGGGCTGGAGGAGGGGGGCCTACCGGCCCTGACGGTATGGGAAGGGGCCAAGGAGCTGGTCCCCTCTCCCGCCGATCGGTTGACCCGGATGGCCTTCGTAGGGAAGGGCCAGTACTTAAGGTTTTTTGCACCCATCCACGTGGGAGATTTGCCGGAGGAATTGCTGACCCCGCAGGAGGACGGCAAAACCCCTTTTGACCATTTGCCGCTCGACAGGGGGTTGGAGACCGGCTATCTCGATTCGGGGGATGTTCCCGCTGATTTGGCAGCCCGTATCCGGACGATTGTAGGTAAGAGGATCGGCAACGTACAGGCGCACATCAACGGCCATCCTGAGTCCATTTCCATGGAACTGGTCAATATCTATCGGGATGGGTGGCTGAACTTTGAGGGGCGCATCTCGACCGAACTGCCTGTAGGCGGAATTTCTCCGGTGGGAGATAGATTTTTTCATGTCACATTTGAGTTGCCCAGGAAGGCCGATCCATTTGTTTTAAACAAGTTAGGCAGGATCCGGGTCGAGCCCGAGAATCCCGCACAAATCGCCTCTTCCCCAACGAGGGGAGAGTTAAAGATAGGCCAGCAGGATGCGCAGGAGGAGCCTCTAGAAACGGCCGATCCGCAAGCGCGCACGCCGGTTCTTCACAAGGCATGGGAGGGTGGGGTGTTAAGCCTAGCTCAAGCGGTGCGCGCCTTTTGCGCTCAGCAAAGGCAGGCAGGTCTTCCCAGGCAAGACTTTGCAGGGATGCAGTTCAAGTTGTGGGTCTCTCCTGCAGGGCAGAAGGTCCAAATCATGTACAATCCCAACCGAGCTCTTTTGCCTACCCCTCCGAGAGATCCCAAGGAATCTCATCCCCTCTCGGGGGACAGGAAGATTTCCTCCGGAAAAGAGGGCGTTGTAAATGAGCCCATGAGACAGAGGGTCTTACCCAGCTTTTCCAGCCGGCTTGACAATCCTCTCAAGAAGATGGTCGACCCCTGGGGATGCGTTCCATGGCACATGAACCTCTCGGTGGCGAAACAGATCCCGCAGGACCAGTGGGAGGAACTCGTGGATGCCTTGGTGGAGGAGATGTGGAACCAGGCGCCCCGTTTGTCGGTGATTGGGGGCAACGTTGGGCTTAAGGCCGGGCTTACCCTATCGGATTGGGCCCACCTGCACGATCTGCCTTGGAGGCTGCCGATCGATGAACCCATCCCCGAGGATCTCTCAGGGAAGTCTCAAGCCGTAGAAGGCGTCCAGTTAAGGTTACTTCGGAATCCTTTCATAACCACCCTTGTCCTCACAGCCGGTTCTTCGGATGAAGCCAGAACGGCCCTCGTTCAGAAAGGAAAGCAGATCATCCAACTTTTCAGAAAGAATGGGTTTCATGATTTCAATATCTGGGGAGCGGTTGGGCAGGACGGGAAGGGCCGCCTTTTCCTTTCACCCCGAAATCCCACCGATCCTTCGGCGCCGGATCACCTCCTAGAGGGTTGGCAGGCGGCCTCCGATTACGGCAAGCCCTTGGCCGATCAAGATTACTGGTTTGTTGAGATTCCACGTCAAGGGAAGGCCCAGGAGGGTTCAGCCAAGCGGTACCAGCTCATGGCAGAGGAAGAGCTCAAGAGGTACGGCTTAAAACCACTAGAGAGGCATCCAGGAACGGGAAGACCGTTGGGTCCAGGGTCGCACATCAGGAAGGGCCGGCCGGTTCTGGACCTCCGGATGGGATTCATGGAGTTGAGAGGTTTTGTCGTAGCTCCAAGTCTCGATATTTATGAGGATCCTTTCCTAGAAGCAAGACTCACTAAGTCTTATGAGGTGATAGGGGTTCCTTGGGGCGATGAGAGGCTCGAAGGGATCTTTCTTGCACAGAAGGCTGCTCGAGAAGAGTCGCCGCCTCCTCAAGTCCAGAAGGAACTCTTTAGATCCATGAAAGTGAAGCTTCAAGCGCTCCATACTTCAGAGGCAGTTAGGGATTTCTTCTTGGAACCCCCCTGGGGCGATGGGGAGCCGATGGCGCTTGGCCAAATGAATCCCGAAGGGCGGGATGAGATCGTAAAGTCTGCCCAGCGTTTGCTCGAAAAACTCGCAGGAGATAAACCAACCGCACCGATCCGCCGCATTCCAGCACCTAAAAGGAAGACCCCGGCCTTCATCTTCGGTCTAGGGTCGGTGCTCGTTTTTAGTTCCAATGCTGTGAGGGACATGTTTGCTTGGAGAGTGAAAGCCCCCTATGGCTCTCAACTTGCCGTACAAACACGCGCCGGAGGGGGGCCTCTCAATGTGGCCTGGTCTATGGCGAGGATCGCCGGCGATGTCAAGCTGGTTGTCCTGACAGAGGGCCCCGAAGGGGATGGGTTGCTCAGAGATCTAAGGGATTGGGGCTTTGAGGTGCCGATTCTTGTCGGGAAAGATAAAGAAGCCTCCGAGGAAACCCAAGGCTCTACCCGTGCCAGCCTGAACGGATGGTTAAGCCAGGGACCTCGGTTTTCGTTAGAAAACCTTCAGCGAGCCATTGAGGTGGTTACTCAGGAGATGGCCAAACGGCCAGGCGGGGTTTTGGTGATTGGGGAACGGCTGGTGGATCTGGAACCTCTCCACGGTCCTGAATGGGCAGGTGAGGAGTTGGCGAAGCTTATTCACACCGCCCGAGAGCTGAATTGGTCTACGGTGGTAGCTGCCAGCGGCTCCTGGTCTCAGAAGACCGTTGAGAAGATCCTGGAGGCGCAACCGAACATTTTTCACATCGAATGGGAACCGTTTGCTCGTCTCATCCCCCTTTCCGGGAGCGTAGAGTCGGATCGACTCTTCTTTAGGCCGCAAGGGGTGGCCCAGATGGCCGATGAGATGCGAATGCGTTACGGGATCCAACAACTCCTGGTTTCTCGGGGGCAGCGAGGGGAGATCTTGGCCGGCCAGCATGGCCAGTACGCAGCCTTTCCATCTCCTGTCTCATCGCTGCTCTATACCACAGGCACCCGAGACGTTGTGCTCGGGGCATTCGTCCGATTTCTCCAGATGGGCTACAAGGAGGATGAGGCCCTGCGGCTGGCCGAGGCGGCCGGAGTCCTTCACATGGAAGGGCAGTTTGAAAATCTTACCAAGGAGGGGATTTTGGCCAATAGGCACCGAGCCTGGGTAGACCCCTTGCTTCCTCCGGCCAACCTAGCCTCTCCACCAGAAGCGCCGGTACTCCAAGGGGAGGAGCCTCTTGCAGCCGAGCGCATCAAAGAAAAGCCAGTCTCGCCTGGCATGAAGGTGCGGACATTTTTTGTAAGACCCACGATTATGGGAATGACCCCCTCTGCGGTTGGGGTGACCCTCTCGCTGCTTAAACTTCAACAAGAGGGGGAGGGGGCGCCCCCAAAGCTGGTGCAATTTCTGTGGAAGGAAGAGATTGAGGCATTTAGAGGAGAGGTGGGGGATGATGCCAAGGTTGAAATCGTCTCGTTAGGAGAGAAACCGCTGCTAGAGGGTGACCAACAAAAGAAGCTTCTAGAAAAAATTTCGAAGGTACTTGCTGATCGAAAGATCGATGCGATAGGTCGAACCGAGAAAGATACGAAGTTTCAGGGATTCACGGAGATCGTCTTTACCCCTCAAACATTACCCCAGGAGCTGATGGGTCTGGCTGGACTCGAGGAGCCGGATCTTCCGGCGGCGATGCAGGAGATCGCCCTCGACACCCTCACCCTCGGCGGCAACCTCTAGCTTTGATTACTCGCCGCAACCTAGAGACCGTTTCTCTCGGGGACACTTCTCTCCGGAGAGAAGTGTCCCTTTAAGAAGCGGTCTCGCCGCGGCGGTCGCGGACGAAGCGGTTGCCCCCATGGCTCTTCACCCACTCCTTGAGCTCCGCCCCGATCTGGGCTACCTCGGCCACGTGGGTTAAGGGGCGCTTGTCGTTGGTGACGACGGCGATCGAGATGGTCAGCAGGGGAAAGCGCTTCACCTGGCCGTCCCGGTCCTTGGCCTCGATGAAGCCGCGCCTGCGGTCGGCCTCGCTGTAGAAGCTGGGGGCGGCCTGCTCGAATTCGCTCACAATCCGGCGGCAGATCGCCTCACTGGCGGCCGAGGTGGTGAAGAGGACAAAGTCGTCTCCCCCGATGTGTCCCAGGAAATCGTCCGGGGTGCCCAGCTCCCGCATCGCGAGGAGCAAGATCCGGGCCGTCGCCTTCAGGAGCTCATCCCCCTTCTCAAAGCCGTAGGTGTCGTTGAAGGCCTTGAACTTGTCCAGGTCGATGTAACAGACGGCGATCGGCTTAGCCGTATCCAGCCGGGCCTGGAGCTCCTCCAGGATCGAGACGTTCCCGGGCAGCTTCGTCAAGGGGTTGGCGTCCAGGGCGCGGGCGGTGCGGCGGAGGATCATCCGTACCCGAGCGACGAGCTCGGCCGGGTCAAAGGGCTTCACCACGTAGTCGTCGGCGCCGGCGTCTAGGCCCTTGACCTTGTCCATCACCTCGCCCTTGGAGGTGAGCATGATGACCGGCAGGTGCTGGAGGAGGATGTCCTTCTTCAGGACCTGGCAGACCCCCAGGCCGTTGAGCTTGGGCATCATGAAGTCGAGCAGGATCAAATTGGGGGTGGCCCGCTGGATCGTCTCGAGGGCCTCCTGGCCGTCGCCGGCTTCCTGCACCTCGTAGCCCTCCCCCTCGAGGGTGATCCGCAGGACATCCCGGATGTCTGCCTCATCGTCCACCACCAGGATCCTTTCGCGAGCCATGTCAGGGCACCCCCATGGCCGGCTGCGCCACCGGCTGCCAGGGGATCGTGAAGCTGAAGGTGGAGCCCTTGCCCACCTGAGAGCTCACCCAGATCTTTCCCCCGTGGGCCTCGACAATCCTTTTGACGAGGGTCAGGCCCAGCCCGGTTCCTTTCCGCTCCCGGTTGATCGGGTTGTCCGCCCGGAAGAACTCGGTGAAGAGCCTCGGGATGTCTGGCGGGGCTATCCCTAAGCCGGCGTCGATCACGTCGATCTGCAGCGCCTGCGCCTCGGGCTTCGCCCGGAGGGTGATGATGCCCTCGGATGGGGTGAACCGGATGGCGTTGGATAGAAGATTGATCAGGACCCGCTGGATCCGGCTTTCGTCTACCTGGAGATCGGGCAGCTTGGCCGGTATCTCGACCTTGAGGTTGAGGCTCTTCTCTTTCAGCTGCGGGCCCAGCAGATCCACGATCGAATCGGCCAGCCGGGAAAGATTCACCTTCCGGATCTCCATCCCTACCCGTCCGGATTCAATTCGGGCGATGTCCAGGAGATCTGAGATCAGGTTGGAGAGGTAATCGGTGTGCCGGTTGATCTTCTCCAGCCGGTCGGACTGCTCCTTGTTGACCACGCCCAGCTTGCCGGCCCGCACCAGCGAGGTGTATCCCTTGATGGAGGTAAGGGGGGTCCTCAGCTCATGGGAGACCGCCGAGACAAAATCGGACTTCATCTTGTTCAGGCGCACCAGCTCCTCGTTGGCGCGGGCCAGCTCGGCGGTCCGCTCCTTGACCCGCTCTTCCAACTCATCGTGCGAGCGCTTCAGGGCCTCGTAAAGCTGAAGGTTCTCGATGGCTACCCCCACCTCGCTGGCTAAGATGGAGAGAAGGTCCAGGTCCCCCTCTTCGAGCTTGGGGTATGGCGGGTTGCTTCCGGCCAAGAGGAAGCCGGAGGGCTGGTTGTTGAGCTGAATCGGCACTACCGCGAAGGAGCGAGCCGACACCGCCGGCCCTACCAGAGAGGTGACGCCGCCTCCCTCGTCGGCGACAAAAAGAGGTTCCCCACGGTTGAGCACCGGGCTTCGGAGCATCTCGATCAGGCCGGAGAGGTTGAGACTCCTCGCCTCCTGTGGTTCATACCCCGAGGTGGAGACGACCCGGGGGGCGCCAGGATGACTCGAGTCCGCCAGGCACAGGAGGGAGCGCTCGAAGCCCAGTCGGGTCACCACCGCCTCGGTGATGACCCGGCAGAGGTTCTCCACCGAACGAACCGCCAGGATCTGTTTGGAAAGTTCATGCAGGGCATACAGCCCACTAATCTTCTTATCGAGGGCCTCCTGGGTACGGGTGAGCTCCAGGTCGGTCTGCACGATGATCTTGGTGTTCTGGTCGAGCTCGTCGCAGATGTGGTTCACCCGGTCGAGCTGTTCCTGGTATCTGGCCATCTGGCGACGCAGCGTCTCCAGGTTGGTCAACAGGTAGCCGCCCACCAGGATGATGAACAGGGCATAGGCGACCCGGAGCAGGGTCGACTCCGACCCAGCGATCAGGATCAGCAGCAGCAGGCTAGCCCCGATGATCAGCTTCATGCCCAGGGTCACCTCCCCACCTCCTTTACCCAGCCCCAGCGGGATAGGCGTGTGCAGGGCATAGGCCTGCTCATAGCGCCGACACCGCCACCACGACCAGGGTCTCGTTGTGGAAATAGCTGCGCCCCCGGAAGCCGGCCGCGCTCAGGGGGGCCTGTTCCCCGTAAGTGTAAAAGCCGGCCAAGGGGGCCGCTTGCCCCAGCACCTCTTGGATCGCCCGGATCTCCCGATCCAACCCTCTGCCAAACAGGCGGGCCCTCGAGCAGGAGCTGAAGATCAGGCCAAACCGACAGGGCCGAGGGGCGATCTCCAGGGCGGCCTGTTCCGCGGCCCTTCGAGCCGCCTCCAGCGCGCGGGCCTTGGAGCCCATCATCAGACGAACCTGGGACCCTTCAGGCATCTCGCCGGCGTAAACCACCGAGCCGTCCCGATCCACCTTGAGCACATTCCTTAATAAGTATTCTTCTTCACCAGGGATTGGCATCCCCAGGGGATAGACGATCGACATGTCCACCAGAGACTCCAGCTTCACCGGGGTGCCGGGGCTTCCGAAGTAAGTCTCGTACAGGTTGGCGGCGGTCTGGTGGTCGAGCTCTTTGACCACATTGGCCGCCGCCTTGGTCACCCGCCTGGGCTTGCCCAGCGGCTGCCAGCCGTGCCGCGCCCCAATCCCGACCGCAATCGGGCCGGCCAAGAGAATGCCGGCCACCGAGTTGGTGTAAAGCTCGCCCCTGTAGTACTGGTAGGTTCGGGTAAAGCCGAAATCGTCGGCCGCTGAACCTCCAGCAATCGGAAAGCTCAATCCCAAGACATCCTGAACCCCTCGGATCACCTCGGCGGCGTTGCCGGTAATCCCGTCGGGAAACATGAGGAAGGCGTGGGGATTGGGAAGCTGCGCCTTGGAGACCTGAGAGGCCACCTCCTGCCCCGCTTGGCGGGGATCGTCGCTCACCCGCAGGCCGATCCCCGCGGCCACCTTCAAGCTGTCGGATCGGATCGCCGTCACCACGACCGAGCGGCGGCTGGGGCCGCCACCCAGGATCTCGCCGGCGGTCGAGCAGCCCACCAACAGGGCGTCGCGGGTGACGCTGGTGATCCCTTTGAGGAGGGTTTCTTGATCGAAACGGGTGGAGGCAAAGGCCAGGATGAGATCCGGGTACGGCTGGCCCATCGCCTCCAGGGCCTTGGAGGCCGCCTCTTCTCCGGACTGGAAGGAGTCGGGCTGACGGCTCGATCCCACACCCACCCAAGTGGCCATTGCAGTATAATACCAAACTGGTACAATTTCCGCAGTTGCAGGGTTCAACGGGTAACCCTGCACTTCTGGACATGGTACCGGTCCTTGGGG
>CAYJSX010000048.1:0-8754 GCA_964372575.1 uncultured Planctomycetia bacterium | reverse complement strand
GGGCCGACCAGAAGGCGCGGGGGCTCGAGCTCGACGACGAGCAGGCCGTCAAGCTCTTCCTCCTCCGCCGCCGGACGGTCAACCCCCAGGGCGACATCCGCGAGCAGCTCGAGGAGATCCGCAAGGAGGCCTGGATCCAGGGCGTCCGGAAGGGAAGCGCGCCCGACGAGGCGGCCGTGGCGCAGGAGTGGGCCCGCTCCTACTCGGCGGGCTGGCGCGCCCACCGCCTGACGACCATCGTCTACGTCTTCGAGCGCGAGAAGGAGCGTTACCTCAAGCTTCTGGCCCCTCCTCCCCCGGGGCCTACAGCTTCCTGATCCGGATGTTCCTGAACTGGACCGGGTCGCTGTGTCCCGCGAATCCGAACGAGCCGCTGGCGCGGGTCATGCCCGGGTGCGGCTTGCCGCCCATGAACTCGGTCACCTTGGAGACGTCCGCGTCCACGATCACGCTGCCGTTGAGCTCGACCTTGATCGTCGAGCCCTTCACCGTCACCTCCTGGAAGTTCCAGTCCCCGACCGGCCGCTGGTAGCCGCGGTGGGCGGCGACCATGCCGTAGACCGACCCGTGGTACTGGCGGGGGTCGAGCTTGGCGTACTTCGGAGAGGAGTCGTCGAGCACCTGGAGCTCGCACATGCCGCTGTAGGCCGTGTCCCCCTGGCCGGGGTAGCGGATGGCCAGGCCGTTGTTCCCGCCGGCCGGGACCTTGAATTCCAGCCGCACCACGAAGTCGCCGTACTCGTCCTTCGTGTGGAGGACGCCTCCCTTGCCCGGCTTGCAGCGGCTCCCGTTTAAGGCCGGAGGCGACGGCGGTCAAGATTCAGGGCTGCTCCATCGTGGAAGTGACCCGGACGACGGTCCAGGAGGCCCTCCTCTTTCTCAAGCAGCTGGAGCTCTCCCCCAGAGAATCCACCATTGCCCACCCGATCACGAAGGAGATCAAGGCCCGTCTGACCTTCCTGGAAGATGTGGGGCTTAATTACCTCACCCTCGACCGGGCCAGCAGCACCCTCTCCGGAGGCGAGGCCCAGCGGATCCGACTGGCGACTCAGATCGGGGCAGGGCTCGTGGGCGTTTTGTACGTCCTGGACGAGCCTTCCATCGGGCTGCACCAGCGGGACAACCACAAGCTCCTGGCCACCCTGCAGGCCTTGAAGCGCCTGGGCAACACCGTCATGGTGGTGGAACACGATGAGGCGACCATCCGATCGGCCGACTACATCGTGGACTTAGGGCCCGGCGCGGGCAAGCACGGCGGCGAGGTGGTCGCCTGCGGCACGTTAAGGGAGATCCTGGAAAGCCCCCGTTCGCTCACCGGGCAATACCTTCGGGGCGAGCGGGCCATCGCCTTGCCTGCCGCTCGGCGTCCCTATCGAGAAAGGCCGGTCTTAAAAATCTTGGGCGCCCGCGAGCACAACTTAAAGTCCATCGACGTGGCGATTCCCCTCTCGACCTTCACCGGCGTAACCGGCGTTTCCGGCTCCGGCAAATCAACGCTGGTGGACGAGACCCTGTACCGGGCCCTGGCCCAGCGGCTCTACCGATCCAAGGAAAAGCCCGGGGCCCACGACCGCCTCCTCGGGGCTGAAGAGATCGACAAGGTCATCGTGATTGACCAATCCCCCATTGGCCGAACCCCCCGTTCAAACCCCGCCACCTACACGGGGGCCTTTACCGATGTCCGAAGGCTCTTCTCCGGAACGATGGAGGCGCGCGCCAGAGGTTATTCCCCTGGCCGCTTCAGCTTCAACGTCAAGGGAGGACGGTGCGAGGCCTGTCAGGGGGATGGGGTGATTCGGGTGGAGATGCATTTCCTGCCGGCCGTCTATGTCACCTGCGAGGTCTGCAAGGGTGACCGCTTCAACGCCCCCACCCTGGAGATTCAATACAAGGGATGCAACATCAACCAGATCCTCCGCATGACCGTTCTCGAAGCGCTGGAGCTGTTTAAGCCGGTCCCCTCCATTCGCAGGCGCCTGGCGACGCTGGTGGAGGTAGGCCTGGGCTACATCGAGATGGGCCAGCCGGCCACGACCCTCTCTGGGGGCGAGGCGCAGCGGGTGAAGCTGGCCGCCGAGCTCTCCCACCGGGCCACCGGCAAAACCCTCTACATCTTGGACGAACCCACCACCGGGCTGCATCTGGCCGACATCGAAAAGCTCCTGGCCGTCCTGCAGGCCCTGGTGAACCAGGGCAACACCGTCCTGGTGATCGAGCACCACCTGGATGTCATCAAGTCGGTCGACTACCTGATCGACCTGGGCCCCGAAGGGGGCCAGGCGGGGGGGGAGGTGGTGGCCTCTGGCTCGCCCGAGGAGGTGGCCCAAAACAGGCGTTCCTACACCGGGCAGTTCCTTCAAACGGTGTTGAAGCGGACCAGCTCATCTGGTATAGTCAAGCCGTTATCCCGATGATCGCCATCTCCCTGTTTGAGTTCTTCGAACGAGGAGGGCCGGTGATGTGGCCCATCCTCCTGTGCTCCATCGTCGCCGCTGCCATCTCCATCGAGCGCTGGCTGGAGTTGGCCCGCGTAGAGAAAGAAGCCCGCCGGGCCTTCGAGGAGATCCAGACGGCCCTGCGCGCAAGAGAGCTGGCCAAGGTCGAGCGGCTCGCTCAGCAGTCTCCAGGCCCCCTCGGGAGAATGGCGGAGGCCGGAATCCGCTGGTACGGCAGCCCCCGCCAGGAGGTTCGCCAGATCCTCGAGGAGGCCGGGTCCCATGAGGTTCACCAGTTGGAGCGAACCATTCCTCTGTTGGGATCGATCGCTCACCTGGCGCCCCTGTTGGGCCTTCTGGGTACGGTGACCGGCTTGATCCGCTGCTTTCAGGTGATCCAAGAGAAGGCGACCCTCGCCCACCCCGTCAATCCGGGGGACCTGGCCGGCGGGATCTGGGAAGCCCTGATCACAACCGTCTTTGGCCTGACGGTTGCCATTCCCTGCTACGCCCTGTACCATTACTTCACGCATCGGATTCGAACCATCGTCCACCACCTCGAGACGTGGGCTTCCCAGTTGACCCACCTGTTGTCCGGACCCGAGGCAACGCTTCCGGAGAAGGTCCATGCGTTTTAGACGAGAAGGCCTCTGGCCGGTCGTTGAGATGGACATCGCTCCGCTCATCGATGTCGTCTTCCTGATGCTCATCTTCTTCATGCTGACCTCCACCTTTGCGGTCTCCTCCGGAGTCAAGATCCGGCTGCCCCAAGCCGCGACCGCAGCGGCCGATCGCCCCAGCCCCCTTTCCCTCCTGATCACCCCAGGGGGAGCCCTCTATCTGAACCAAACCCCTCTTGCCCTCCCAGAGCTTCGGAACCTTCTTAAGGCAAACCCTGAGGCGGTCTTCATCCGTGCCGATCGGGAAACGCGCCTGGGCAAGGTGGTGGAGGTCTGGGACCTCTGCCGCCTGATGGGTATCGAAGAGGTATCGATCGCCACTTCCATTCCAGAGGAAAAACGATGATCACAGAGATTGGGATTGTAGCGGGCGAGATCTGGCACTTCCTGGACCAACATGGAGAGGTTCTCTTCTCCCAGCTCGTTTCAGGGATCGAACAGCCCAAGGACTTGGCCCTCATGAGCATCGGCTGGCTGGCCCGTGAAGGGCACGTCATCGTCAAAGAAGAAGCCAACGACTACCGGGTGTGGCTCAGAAAAGGTTAGTCCGGTCGGTCCTGGTGCTGACCACCACCGGTTCTCTCCGAGAAGCCCGGGTGCTTGCCCGGTGGCTCCTCCACGAGAAGCTCGCTGCCTGCGTCAATGTGATCCCGCAAGTGGAATCTCACTACTGGTGGAAGGCCCGGGTAGAGAAGGGCAGGGAATTCCTCCTCCTCATCAAAACCTCCCGCCTGCACCTCGCGGCCCTGGCCCGCCTGATCCGAAGGCACCACTCGTACGAGCTTCCAGAGCTGGTTGCCCTCCCCCTCGTCTGGGGAGAGAGCCGCTACCTGGCTTGGCTGGCCGGCAGCCTGCGTAAACTTTAATGGTATTGACAAATACCGCCAGATACCCCAAGATATCCCCTAGCTCCCCTTGTTCGATCTTAGGCTCCATAGGCCTGTGGGGGTATCCATCGTTCAAAAGGGGAAAAGGTACTACAGCGCCACAGAGGCCGCCTTCCTCCTAGGGGTCTCCAAACAGACCCTTCTTCGTTACGAATCCCGCGGGATCTTCCCCAAGGCAACCCGAAACCGCCTCAACGGCTGGCGGGAATACGCCGACAGCGACATCGAAAACTTGAAGAAGATCATGGGGCGCAAATAATGCCCTCGGCCTCGGTGGGTTTGTACCTGGGTTCTCAAAGCGCCGATGCCGTCCTGCTCAGCGGCTCCTTTCAGCATCCCCAACTGGTCCACTTCGGCAGGATTCAGCTTCCCAAGGAGAGGAGCTGGCGGTCCCAGCTCCGCCTGGAGGAGACCCAGGTGGTTTCCCCGCAGGCCGCCCCGGCTGCCCCTGCTTCCACGGACGAAATGACTCAGGTCGCTCAGACCCTTAAGGAGTTCCTCGCGCGCCTCAAGCTCCCCAACGCCCCCCTGTTTGCCGGCATCTCCTCCGAGGCGGTGGTCATCCGATACTTTCAGATGCCCTTCATACCGCTGGGCGAGCGCAAGGCGGCCGTCGCCTTCGAGGCGAAAAAATACCTCCCCTTCAAGCTGGAGGAGTTGACGACTGATTTTCAGATCGTCACCCAAAAAACCGAGCAAAGCCTCATGCGGGTGATCTTCTTCGGGGTCAAGTCGGAGACCCTGTCGAGTCTCCTGGCCCTCTTTAAGGAGATAGGGCTCGCCCCCTGGGGCCTGGAGCCGGCCTCTATTTCTCTGCTCCGTCTGGCGGGCCAGACGCAGCAGTGTCAGCCCCACGAAGCGGCGGTGATCCTTTCCATCGAGAGGGACACGGCCACCATCCACATCGCCCGCGGGGACCTTCTGTATCTGGTGCGCAACGTCACCATTCCACCCTCCTCGCCCCAAGAGGAGGGTTTTCCCCAAGAGTTGCTGGAGGCCTTAATCCAGGAAACCCGCGTCTCCATCGATTACTACCGACGCCGATTCGCCGGTGAACCGGAAGTCTCCAAGGCCCTCCTTTATGCGAAGGAAATGGACCCCCAACTGCTCCAAGAGATTGCCTCGGCGCTGGGAGGGCTGCCGGTGGAGCTGGGCCTTCCCTTTAGGAAGATCTCCAGCACCCAGGAGGCCCCTTCAGGACTTGCGGTAGCCACGGGGCTTGCCCTGCGGGGCCTGGAAAGGCGCAAGGCCGGTTCCGAGATCAATCTATTGCCCGTGCCCTTGCGCCGCAGAACGCATCAGGTGGTCAAGCTTGCGGCGGTAGAAGCGGTGGCGGCCTGCCTGCTTCTTCTGGTTTGGTTTCGGTTAACCCAGTCCCACCTGCTTGCCCTCGATAAGAAGCTCTCGTCCCTGCACCTGGCTCAGGTAGCGGTGGCCGGAATCAAGCCCGCCTCCGAAACGGTCGAACTCGAAAACGCCAGGGATGAGCAGCAGAGGGAGCTCGAGTTCCTGAAGACGGTCAGCTCTTCCCGGGGAGAGTACGCCTCCCTGGTGAGCCAAATCGAGCAACTGCTGCCCCCAGAGGGATGGCTGCGCTATCTGTTCTTGGAGGATCAGTTAAAGGAACAGCCCAAGAAGGGTCGGGCCTTTCAGGTGGTTCGAAACCGGCTGCTCAAAATGGCCGGCGGGCTCCACGCCAACAACCGGGACATGGAGTTCGAGGCGGCGAATAACTTTATGGCCTCTTTGAGGAGTACCCCTTCCTTCACGCAGGCCTTCAGCGATTTTTCTCTGGACATGGTCCAACGAGGCGAATATGGGTGGGAGGAGATCACCGAATTTTATGTGACCTGTTCGAACCTCAAAGAGGGCCCTCCCAAGAAACCCTCTGGCGGAGGGATCTAGGGATGGAGGCAAAGAGGTTTCTCAACCTGCCTGCGTGGGCTTCCAAACTGACGCAAATCCCCCCAGAAAAACAGCTTTGGATCGTCTCTTTCTTAACGCTCTCGGCCGCCTTAGGGATCGGCCTCTTCGGGATTCAGTCACCCTTCCAACAGCGAAGGGGTGAGCTGGAGTCTCAATACGGCAAAGAGCAGAGACGTTCGTCGGTCCTCTCCGGCCTTTCCGCGATCAAAGGGCAGCTGGACAAACTTCAATCGGCACTGCTCATTCAGGGAGGAACGCCCGCCCTAACGCGCCAGGTCACCAAGCTGGCCTCCACCGCTGGGGTGCAGATCGACTCCGTCAGCCCCCAGCCGGAGATGACCTTTGGCCCCTACAGCCGGGTTCAGATTCGCCTTCTGGCCACCTCCACCTATGCCCAGCTCCTCGCCTTCCTGCAGCTCCTGGAAGGCCACGAGCCGCTCCTTAAGATTGACCAATTGGAGGTAGGGGAGCCCGTAGCGCCTGCTGCCGTTTCAAGGCCGCCTGGAGCCGTCACATCCCCGCCGGCCACTCGACCTTTTCCGGACACCGAGAGAGCTCCTTCCTCAGACCGCCAGAGCATCCGCCTGCTCATCGGGGCCTTCTCTCAACGCAGGTCCTCGCCATGACAAAGACCCAAACCCAGCAGGTGACGGTGCTGGTTCTCCTGGTGGTCTTTGCCGTTGTCTGGACCATGACCCGCAGGGCCTCCCGTCCAGCGGTCCCCGCGGCCACAACAACAGCCGGCTCACAGATTCCCGCCTCTGTGACGGAGCCCGCGGGCCCTTTGGCCCCTGCGCAGCCCGAGCTGGCCGAAGCCTTAAGCCCAACGCGAGACCTCTTCGCGCCCCCTCGCCAACTGTTGGAGGCGATCGGCCGAAAAGAGGAGCTGGCCAAACAGGAAGAGGAAAGGCTGGCCAGGGAAAAACTCCAAGAGCCCCCAGAAGCCCCCAGGGCTCCGGTCGTCCTTCCCCCCTTAGAGCTTCAGGGAATTCTCTGGGGGCCTCGCAGACAAGCCCAGGCGATCATCAACCGTCAGATCTTAAAGGTCGGCCAGGGCATCGAAGGAGCCCAGATCGTTGCCATTACCCAAGAGGGGGTCAAGGTCCTCTATGGGGATCAGGAATTCTTGTTAAAGATGCCCGCTGGTCTAGAAAAGAAGGGGGGGGAGGAATGAAAAAAGGGATCTTTTTGGGATGGATCTTTCTTCTCCTGGGGTCCACTGCCGCTGCGCAACCGACCTCAGAGGAACGGCCCGGCGCGGTTTCGATGGATGTCACCCAGGCCAACCTCGAAGACGTTTTAAAACTCCTCAGCCAGCAGGCAGGGCTCAACTTCATCGCCTCAGAAGAGGTGCAGGAAAAGAAGGTAACGCTCTATCTGGATCAGGTTCCGGTCCAGGACGCCATCCAGAGTCTGCTGGCAGCCAACCGGTTGGTTTCCAAACCGGTGGAGGGAACAAGTCTATTTGTAGTCACCGAATCCCATGCCCCCCGTATTGAAACCGTCACCAAGATCTTCCAGCTGAAGTATGCTCGGGTGGTGCCGTCTGCCGGTGAGATCCTGCCTACCTTTGGGTTGAGCGGATCCTTGCTCACCCAGACCTTCACCTCAACCTCCGGCGGAACCGGGGGGGGAGGCGCAGGCACAACCGGGACCGGGGCAGGGGGCGGGACCGGTGCAGGGGGCGGGACCGGTGCCGGGGGCGCTTCAACGGGGGGGTTGGTACAAATCGTCCGTTCCCTCCTCACCGAACACGGTTCGGTCGTCACCGATCCCCGGACCAACTCCCTCATCGTAACCGATGTGGCCCCAAGGATGAAGGTGATCGAAGAGGCCATCGCGAAGCTGGACGTGAAACCGGTTCAGCTCTTCATCGAGGCCGAAGTGGTCGAGGTGACGCTGGATACCCTCCGGCGCATCGGATTGGACTGGGGCGATTCCACCGCCGGTACGATCGGCTCTTACGTGGGACCCAAACGGACGAGCCTCTTTCCCTATCACTTTGGCCTCTTAGAAAAAGGGACGATCACGCATACCCTGGGAACCTTGTCATTGGCGGAGGCCAACATCCTCTTTAAGCTCCTGGCCACCGAGAAGGACGTCAGGTTCCTGGCCAGACCCCGGCTGCTCACCCTCTCTAACGAGGTGGCGGAGATTCGAATTATCGCCGACGCCGTAACCGGGGTCACCACCACCACCATCTCCGAAACCGGCAACACCCAGGAGACCCCGGAGCGCAACACGGTGGGTACCATCCTCCGGGTCACCCCGATGGTGAACGACAACCGCTACATCACCATGGTCATTGAGCCGGAGGTCTCCCGCGTGATCCAGTCCAGCTCCTTCTCGAAGTTCCTGGATCCCAACCGCCGTGCGGCCCGAACCACCGTCATGGTGCCCGATGGCGGAACGGTCATGATCGCAGGGCTCATCTCCAGCGAAGACACCGAGGCGGCCCGCCGGATCCCGGGGCTGGGAGACATTCCCATCCTGGGGCTGCCCTTTAAGCGGACCGAGACCCAGCGGCAGAACACGGAGATCCTCCTGTTCATCACGCCGCGCATCGTTCGCGAGGAGCGGCCGATCCAAACGGTCCAGTTGCGGGAGCAAACCTCCACCCGAAGCCAGGCCGAGAAGAAGCTGGCCTCAAGCCACAAGAGACTGCTCAAAGAGCGGGCCATCGAGGAAACGATCGAGAACATCTTCAGGTAGCCGCCCATGGCCATTAAAACCCATTTGAGACTCGGCGATCTGCTGCTTGCCGCAGGCCTCATCACCGAGGCGCAGCTCAAAGAGGCCATCAACCGCCAAAAGACAAGCCGGGAA
>CAYJSX010000047.1:7133-8824 GCA_964372575.1 uncultured Planctomycetia bacterium | reverse complement strand
GCCCTCTTTAACTTGAGCGGCTCCTTCTACGCGATCGACAACACCTGCACCCACGTGGGAGGTCCGTTGGCCGAGGGGACCATCGAGGGGGAGGCGGTCGAGTGTCCTTGGCACGGGGCCCACTTCAACATCAAGACCGGCGAGGTCCTTTCTGCCCCGGCGGGTGAGGGCGTGCTCTCTTACAAGGTTCGTGTCAGCGGCAGCGACGTCGAGATCGAAGTGTAATGAGGCCCGGACTTACGGAATGCAATGACGTAAGTACGATGGCCGAATTTCATCTCGAGCGAAGCGAGAGATCTTAACGAGGAGAAGGCGCCATGTCTTATGTGATCACGGGCAAGTGCTTGGGAGAACAGTATGCCTCCTGTGTGGAGGTCTGTCCGGTGGACTGCATTTATCCGGGTGATCATAAGGGAGAGAAGTTCATGGTGATTGACCCGGAGATCTGCATCACCTGCGGGGCCTGCCTGCCGGTCTGCCCCATCGGCGCCATTGTGGAATCCGAAGACTACGACCAGGAGTTTGCCAAGGTCAACAAGGAACTCTCTCCCCTCTTTAAAGGGAACCCCAAGGTCACCCCCCGGCCCAACAACGATCCTCCGCACAAGCCCACCAACAAGCTCGTCTAGGACTGATGGATGCCCACCCCCCAGGAGGGAATCAAAGAGAGGATCGGAAACCCTTTCTTAATCCGCGAAAAGATCGAGGCCGCGGCCCAGGAGGGGTTCACAGCTCTCACCGAAGACGATAAATTCCTCGCCAAGTGGTACGGGCTCTACACCCACCGCCATGAGCCCGGCTACTTCATGCTCCGTCTTAAGATCCCCAGCGGGTTTCTCAACCCTGAACAACTGACGACGATCGCCCGGATCGCCACCGAGCAGAACAAAGATTTTGCCGACCTCACGACCCGCCAGGACATCCAGCTCCACTGGGTGGCCCAGAAGGATGCGCTAGCCATCTTGAATGAGCTCTCATCGGTCGGGATTTCCACCCTGGGGGCCTGCGGGGACATCATGCGTAACGTGGTCGGCTGCCCGGTGGCCGGGGTCGATGCCCAGGAGTACTTCGACGCCTCACCCCTCTTGATTCAGGTGCACAACTTTTTCTTGGGCAACCCCGAGTTCGCCAACCTGCCCAGAAAATACAAGGTCTCGATCGCCGCCTGCCGCGACCAGTGTCAGCAGCCGGAGGTGCAGTGTGTCAGCTTCGTGGGGGTCGAGCGGGTCCAAAATGGCAGCCGGGAGCTGGGTTTTGATCTGCGGGTGGGCGGGGGCCTCTCCACCAAACCGTACTACGGCCAGCGGGTGAACGCCTTCCTCCGGCCTGACCAGGTGCTTCCGGTCCTTACGGCGATTACCGAGATTTACCGAGATACGCCCGAGTACCGGAATACGAGATCCAAGGCGAGGCTGAAGTTTCTGGTGGCCGATTGGGGGATCGAGAAGTTCCGCGCCGCGCTCCAGGGCAAACTCGATTTTCCCTTGGAGGAAACCGGGCCCTATGAGGACCCGGAGGACACCTATAAGGACCATGTGGGGGTGCATGAGCAGAAGCAGCCGGGCCTCTTTTACATCGGCGTTCCGGTTGTCATTGGGCGCATCACCGGCAGGCAGATGCGCAAGGTGGCCGACCTGGCGAAGCGGTACGGGGATGGCTCCATCCGGCTCACCGTCCGGCAGAATGTCATC
>CAYJSX010000047.1:775-7123 GCA_964372575.1 uncultured Planctomycetia bacterium | reverse complement strand
GCGTTCGCCGTCGGCTACGGCGGCGACTCCGTGGGCAAGCTCAACATCCCGAAGGATAACGTCGCCTCGGTTTTGGAGGGGCTGGAATCGGTGGAGCTTAACGTGAACGCCTCCCCGATTGCGCGCGGGGTGATCACCTGCACCGGCATCGAGTTTTGCAAGCTGGCCGTCACCGAGACCAAGGCGCGCGCCCGGGAGATCGTGGAGTACCTGGAGAAGCGGGTCCCGTTGGAGGAGCCGCTTCGGATCCACATCACCGGCTGCCCCAACACCTGCGCCCAGTCCCCCATCGCCCACATCGGACTGCAGGGCTCCAAGGCCAAGGTCGGAGAGGAGATGGTGGAGGCCTACGATGTGGCGGTGGGAGGTCAGCTGGGCCGCCATCGGGCCTTCAACCATTTTGTCGTGCGAAAAATTCCTGCCACCCAGGTGAAGCACCGCTTGGAGCAACTCCTCTTAAGCTACAGGCGACAGCGCCAGTCGGGTGAGGGTTTCAACACCTTCTGCCAACGCCTGGGGGATGAGGCGGTCGCCAAGCTCCTGGAAAAGGATGAGAACGCTTCTTAAAAGGACACTTCTCTCCGAGAGATGTGTCCCCGAGAGAAGCGTTCTCTCTCTTTGATGCGCGCCCTTATCATCGGGGCCGGGGTGGTGGGGCTGGCGATCGCTGATGAGCTGACCCGGCGCGGCGTTTCGGTCGAGCTCCTCGAAAAGAATGGGGCCATCGGTCAGGAGGCCTCTTCTGCCGCCGCCGGCATCTTGACCCCCCTGTGCGAGGCCAAAGGCCCAGGCCACTTCTTCGATCTCCTTTCTGAAGGTTACCGCCTCTTTCCAAAGGCGGCCGCCAGACTCCAGCAGGCAACCGGCATTGATCTTTGTCTCCGAACCTCTGGCATGCTTGTCTTGGCTTTCTCGAAAGCCGATGAGGAGGAGCTGGAGCAGGAGATGGCCTGGCACAAAGAGGTGGGCCTCAAGCAGGAGCGGTTAACCGCGGCTCAGGTGAGGACTTTGGAGCCCCAGGTGGATGGGCCGGTTCGTTGGGGCCTCTTTTATCCCGATGTCTCTCAGGTGGACGTGACCCAGCTCGTGGCGGCTTATGGCCAGGTGGTGGAACGCCAGGGCGCGCGGATCCGGACCCATACCCAGGTCAAAAGGTTCATCGTCGAATCGGACCAGGTCGTCGGGGTGGAAACGGCCGATGGCTCTTGTTATGCCGACTGGGTGGTCAACTGCGCAGGCCCTTGGTCCGGCTTTGATCCCCTCCTCTCCTTTGTCGTCCCGGCAGTTCCGGTCCGAGGGCAGATGGTCCAATTCCGGACACCCTCCCCTTTGGTTGAGCGCGTGGTCAAGTCGCCTCGGGCTTACCTGGTTCAGAGGGCCCCTGGGGCCTTGATTGCCGGCACCACGGTGGAGTACGCGGGCTTTGACAAGTCGGTCACCGCCGAGGGCCAGGAGGCCATTTGGCAGGGAGCCCTGGAGATGGCCTCGGGCCTGGCTGTCCTTGCCCCGGAGAAGGCCTGGGCGGCTTTAAGGCCCGGCACGCCGGATGGCCTTCCCATCCTGGGAGCCACCCCGTACCGGCGGCTCCTTCTGGCCACTGGCCACTACAGAAACGGCATTCTCTTAGCTCCATTAACCGGCCAGGTGGTGGCCGATTGGATCACCCAGGAGGCGCCCCACGCTGAACTGACTCCCTTTTCTGTGGCTCGGTTCCTGGCCCATGTGGTATCTTAATAATGAGATGGCCAAGGGGTTAGACTTTTCCTGGATGATCGGTGGGGCCCAGGGCTCCGGGGTCGATTCCTCTGCCACGACCTTTGCCCGGACCTGTGCTGCCGGGGGCCTTTTTGTCTTCGGCAAGAGGGAGTACCACTCGAACATCAAAGGGGCCCACTCCTACTTCCAGATCCGGGTTTCAGACCGGCCGATCCGCTCTCACATCGATGAGGTGCACCTCCTGGCCACCTTTGACCGGGAGACCGTCGAGGTCCATCGAAATGAGGTGGTCCAGGAAGGGGCCATCCTCTATGACCCGGCCCTGTTTACTCCGGATCAGGTGGGCCGGGCCGACGTCCTCTTGATTCCCATCCCCTACAGCGAGATCATCCAGGCCGCCGCCAGCGAGTTCCACCGGGAGAAGGACCTGATGAAGCTGGCGATCATGAAGAACGTGATCTCGGTGGCTGCCTCCTTGGGATTGGTGGGGCTTGACTTTCAACTCTTGAAGGCGACCCTCGAGGGGGTTTTTAAGGGACGCCGGGCCGCCCTGGCCCCGATCAACGTCTGGGCAGCCCAACAGGCCTATCGGTCGATCGCCGATCAGTTCCAAAGCCAGTTTCCCCACCGCCTGAAGAGCATTCCTGTCGCTGGCGGCGAGCGGAGAATCATGATCACCGGGACCACGGCCACCGCCTTGGGCAAGGTGGTGGGCGGCTGTCGGTTTCAGACCTATTACCCGATTACCCCGGCCAGCGACGAGAGTGAGGTCCTGGAATCTCACTCGGACTTCGGGGTCACGGTGATCCAAAGCGAGGATGAGATCGCCGCGATAACGATGGCGATCGGGGCCGCCGTCACCGGCGTTCGCTCCTCCACCTCCACCTCCGGGCCTGGCTTTTCCCTCATGGCCGAGGGGATGGGTTGGGCCGGGATGAACGAGGTGCCGGTGGTGATCTTCAACTATCAGAGGGCCGGCCCCTCCACCGGGCTTCCGACCCGGCATGAACAGGGGGATCTCAAGTTTGCCCTCGCGGCCAGCCATGGGGAATTTCCGCGGCTGGTCCTGGCGCCCGGCGATCTGGAGGAATATTTCTACGACGCCATCGACGCCTTCAACTACGCCGAGCGGTACCAAACACCGGTCATCGTGCTGGCCGACAAGGCGCTGGCCAACTCCACCCAGACGCTGCCCTGGTACGACTTGGGCGGGGTTCACATCGACCGTGGGCTTTTGCTCTCGGACGAGGAGCTGGCGGTCTTGGTATCGAGCGAGGGCCAGTACAAACGCTTCAAGTTCACCGAATCCGGCATCTCCCCCCGTTCACGCCCTGGCCAGAAAGAGGGGATCTTCTGGCTCACCGGCGACGAGCACGATGAGCTGGGCCACATCCACGAGGGTCCAGAGAACCGCACCCGGATGATGACCAAGAGGATGCGCAAGCTGGAGACCGCCGCCCGGGAGATCCCCCTGGAGAAGAAGGTGAATCTCTTCGGCGACCGGGATGCCGACGTGACCCTGGTCTCCTGGGGCTCTCCCAAAGGGGCGATCCTGGACGCCATGGAGGTTCTGAAGGCCGAGGGGATTTCGGTCAACTTCCTCCAGGTGCACCTCATCCTGCCCTTTCCAACGGAGTTTGTGGCCCAGGTCCTGGCGCGGGCCCGGCGCCGGGTGAATGTGGAGATGAACTACTCCGGACAGCTCGCCCAGGTGGTTCGGGAGAAGACCGGCATGGCGATGGATGCCTCGATCCTCAAGTGGAACGGGCGGGCCATCTCCCAGAATGAGATCATCGACGGAGTGAGGAAGATCGTCAAGGCGCACGAGTCCAAGGTGGTGCTGACCCATGGCCTATAAGGCGGCCGATTATAAGACCGACGTTCACAACGACTGGTGCCCGGGCTGCGGAGACTTTGGCATCCTCTCCGCGGTGCAGCAGGCCCTGGCCGAGATGGGGCTTGCCCCGGAGCAGGTTTTGCTCTTTTCTGGGGTGGGCTGTTTTGCCAAGACGCCCCACTTTGTCCGGACCTACGGCTGCCACACCCTGCACGGCCGATCGTTGCCCTTTGCCGTGGGGGCCAAGCTCGCCAATCCGGACCTCACCGTGATCTCCTTAGGCGGAGATGGCGACGGCTACGGAATCGGGGCAGGGCACTTCCTGAATACGGGGCGGCGCAACCTGGACATGCTCTACATGGTCTTTAACAACGGTGTTTACGGCTTGACCAAGGGGCAGGCCTCTCCCACCTTAAAGCTCAACGTCCAGACGAAATCGCTGCCGATGCCCAACATCAACGATGCGATCAATCCCCTGGCCGTGGCCCTGGCCGCCGGCTACACCTGGATCGCCCGGGGCTACGCCTACGACGGCAAAGGCTTAAGAGAGCTGATCAAGCAAGGGATTAACCACCGGGGGCTGGCCCTACTGGATGCGCTTCAGCCGTGCCCCACCTACAATACGGTGAACACCAAGGATTGGTTCGAGGGCCTAGAGATGGATGAGGAAACCGGCATCAAGAAGCAGACCGCCCCCCGAATCTACAAACTCGACCAAACCGGCTTTGATCCCGTAGTCCACAACCCTGATGATTCGGAAGAGATCTCCCAGAAGATGCTCCAGGCCTTCCAGAAATCCCAGGAATGGGGCGAGAAGATTCCTGTCGGCGTCTTTTACCAGATAAACCTCCCCACCTACGAGGATCGCCTGAAGGAGAGAGTCCCAGCCCTCAAACAGTTTAGCCCCTCCAACATTCCGATCTATGACCCCTCCACCGGCACCCCCTCCCTCGACATCTCCCCAGCCCTCTCCGAGCTCCGCGTCTGTTAATCAAAAGTTAGTCCTCAAAGGCGTTATTTGACCGTTCCGTCTGCAGCTGATTCTCGTAAGAGTTTAGCCGCCGGAGACAGCGACGAGGTCGTCATTGCGAACGACCAACGGGAGTGAAGCAATCTCTCTTTAAAAACGAGATTGCGTCGTCGCTGTCGCTCCTCGCAATGACGGGAATACCTCTCAAACCGCTAAATAGATACTGATTCTCTTCTTGATACGGTTGATGCGGTTTTTTAGCCGTAATATAATGTTTGTTATTTTTTTTCTGATACTATTGACTTTTTATAAAAAGATCAGCCATACTTGATTTAAAGACGCGCAATCAAAAAAGCGCGGCTTAAAAGGAGGAAGGGAGTGGCAGTCGTTTCCCCGGGTTGTACTCCCCAAACCCAAGCGCATCCCCTGACCTCCGAGGCGGCCCGCAGATTTTCAACCCGCCTCGCAACGATGAACCCCCAAGCACTTTCCTTGGGGGTTTTGTTTTATCCCGATTCTTCTTTAGCTTGCTTTAGGATAAAACTATTTTCATTTTTTGCTTGACAAACGATGATAAGAAGTAGTAATAAATTTGTTGATATGTTAACCAGCCGCGAAACCCATGGGATGATCGACCCGTGGCGAACCGGCCCCCGCTGGAGTTTGCCGGCTCGGCTTATTTCCGGCCTGACCGCCTTCGCCCTCGCACTCCTCCAGTTTACTCCCCCGGTTGGTTTGGCGCAGCCCCCCCTCCAGACCCGCCCCGATAAGGAGCGAGGCGACCTCAATAGCCTCGAGCAGTTCCTGTCAGGCCAAAAGAGCCAGCAGGAAGAACTGACCCACCGAACCCTCTTAAGCCAAGCGCTTTCTCATCCGGCTGCCTTACCAAGTCTTCCCCCTATTATTGATGACAAGCTTATCGATCTCCGGCTAGGCGATCCTGAATACCGTAAGAAACTTAAGGAGGACCTTAAGAGATCGTTCAACCTTTTTGAGAAAATCCCCGTCAACGATCGGCCTTTGGCAGAGCTCATCGGGTCGTTCGATCCCTCCATCCCCCACACGGGGTCCGTTACCATTGAGAAAAACGATCTAGGTCAGGTGACCAGGATCACCACTCAGGACCAGCTTGTTTTCGACTACACCTACGACTCTGCCGGCCACCTCATCAAGACCACCGAGACCCGGATCGAGACCCAGGAAAAGGGCCAGGTGAACCTCGCCCAAGGGATCACCCCTGACGTCTCCTCCTTCTTAAGCTCTACCCATCTTCCCTCCCAGGCCACCGATGGCAAGTACGGCTTCCAGAAGCTTGGCTGGGTCGGGAGCAATCAGACCAACGGTCAGAGCGATTGGCTTCTGCTCGATCTGGGAAGTCCCAAGACCGTCGAAAGGATCAAGTACGACACCCGCTTCGCCCCCAACCACCTCACCACCATCTGGCAGAAGGCCTTCACGATCTCCGGCTCTTCAGACGGCGTCACCTGGACCCCCCTGGTCGCCCGCTCCGGTCTCACCACCGCCCAGCTCTTCGAGTTCCAGATCAACCCGACCTCCCTTCGCTTCATCAAGGTCCACAACATCCAATCCCACTACACCGCCAGCTCCACCTGGAAATACGCCTACGTCGCTGAACTCGAGCTCTTTGAGAAGCCCCAAACCCTCACCCGCCTCATCCCCACCCAGGAGACCCATTACCTCTACGATGCCCAAGGCCGCCTCACCCATATAAAGGAATACCGCATTGAGACCGAAGAACGCGGTAAGGCCAACCTCGCCCAAGGGATCACCCCTGACGTCTCCTCCTTCTTAAGCTCTACCCATC
>CAYJSX010000047.1:0-675 GCA_964372575.1 uncultured Planctomycetia bacterium | reverse complement strand
AATACGCCTACGTCGCTGAACTCGAGCTCTTTGAGAAGCCCCAAACCCTCACCCGGGTGATTCCCTCACCGAAAGTCAGCCTTCTTTCTCCTACCCTTACGAACGATTCTAATCTGTCGGACCTTCTATTCGAGGTAGACGCAGCGCAAGAAACCCGTGCCATAGAGGAACCTCTCGAAGAGGGGGAGAACCTGCGAACCTTCACCTTTATTTCTCCCGAAGGCCTCAAGACTACCTTTTTTGCCAGAATTACCCTGGACACCATCCCTCCGAAGGTCCAGGCAACCAGCCCGCTGCTGACCAACAACCCGAACTACACCTTCACCTACACGGCGGAGGACCTGCACCTGGTGGGTGAGGTCGAACGATCTCTGGCCCCTGTGGTCTTGACCGAAGGGGCCAACCCCTTTACCGTCACCGCGACAGACGCCGCCGGCAATATCTCCACCCAAACCTTTACCATCACCCTGGATACGATCCCCCCGGCCTTAACCAACGTCCAGGCCCCGGAGCTTACCGACCTTACCCAAGTCACCGTCTCCTTCCTCAACGACAACACCCCGGATCAGGAGACCCTGACCCTTGAAGAGGGGGAGCACACCTACACGATCACCCGAGAAGACCCCGCCGGCAACCCCTCCTTCTTGACGCTGACCATCACCCGGGACACCGAAC
>CAYJSX010000046.1:0-8857 GCA_964372575.1 uncultured Planctomycetia bacterium | reverse complement strand
TTCGGCCCCGTTCGCCCTGAGTCCTTCGGCTCCGTTCGTCCTGAGCCTGCCGTTCATGGTTCGACAAGCTCACCACGAACGGCGGAGTCGAAGAGCTCACCACGAACGGCGGAGTCGAAGGGCTCACCACGAACGGCGGAGTCGAAGAGCTCACCACGAACGGCATTGAAGAGTTCCCAAGTTCTTTCATTCTCTTATTCCCTAATTCTTCTATTTGAAAGTTTTAGGGCGAGGCGGAGGGCGGCCAGCATGGAGCCGGGGTTGGCCTTGCCAGAGCCGACCAGGTCAAAGGCGGTGCCGTGGACCGGGGAGGTGCGGACGAAGGGCAGCCCCAGGGTGACGTTGACCGCCTGCTCCCAGCCGAGGAGCTTCACCGGGATGAGGGCCTGGTCGTGGTAGAGGGCGATCACCGCGTCGTAAGCGCCGCCGGCTGCGGCCTGCATGAGAGAATCGACTGGAAGAGGACCTACAACGATGCATCCTTCGACAAGCTCAGGATGAGCGGGAGATTTCTTGAGACTTCGGACTGCCGGAAGAAGAACACGCTTCTCTTCTTCACCGAAAAGCCCCCCTTCCCCGGCGTGCGGGTTGAGCGCCGCCAAGCCGATCCGGGGTTGGGCAATTCCAAAATTCTTTGTCAGGGCTTCGCGGGTCAGGCGGATGGTTCGGGCGACCTTCCCTCTCGTCAATTGAGAAGGGAGCTTCTTGAGACTCACATGGGTGGTCACGAGACTCACTCGAAAGGAGCCGGTCACAAACATCATGACGGTTGGACGGTGGAAGACCTGGGCCAGGAACTCGGTGTGCCCTACCCAAGGGATGCCGGCCCTGACCATCGCCTCCTTGGAGACCGGCCCGGTGACCAGGGCATCGGCCTGGCCTGCCCTGATGAGCCGGATCCCTTCCTCTATATAGGCATAGGCGGCCCTGCCGGCGGCCGGCTGGACCCGGCCCAACTTGAGACGGGATGGGGCGTTGGCCAGATCGATCCAGCAGAACCTCTTCCAGGGGGGATGGAGGCGAAGCTTGCGAGCCAGGTGCTTAAGCCAATCGAGGTCACCGATGACGGTAAGGTGAGATTGCTTCGGCCACCTTCGGTGGCCTCGCAATGACGGAGGAAGGTAGTGGTCTCGCGATGACGAAAGAGAGCGCCGTCTCTGGATGACGGCGAGGGACTTGAGCAGGACCTCCGGGCCGACGCCCGAAGGGTCGCCCATGGTGATGAGAAGGTGCATACGAGATCTCTCGGTGCCTACGGCACCTTGAGATGACGGCTTCCGGTGGAGGTAGGGTGAGCGCTGGAAGCTGTCACTTGATGGTGATGTAGGCATCCGCCTTGAGCTTTTCGATCCACTCCTTGTAGCGGGCCGCTCCCTTTTGCGAGGTCAGCCGCTGGCGGATGTTTGCCTGGGCCTCTTCGAGGGTCGCGCGGCGGGCCGGGCGGATCGCCTCCACCCGAAACAGGTGTAATCCAGCGGTGGTTTTGATGATGGGTGAAATATCGCCGGCCTTCAAGGTGAACAAGACCGAGTCGATCTCCGCCAGGCCCTTTCCCTTTTCGAGGTAGCCGATCCTGCCTCCCATCTTGGCGTTGGGGCCGTCGGAGTAGCGCCGGGCCAGATCATAGAAATCGGCGCCGCCGAGCGCTTTTCTTCTCAGATCCTCGGCCAGCTTGCCGGCCCGAGGCAGATCCAGGGAGTCCTTCGGCCTGATCAGGATCGTCGCCACCTGCACCGCCGGGGGCATCTCGAATTCGTCTGGGTGGGCTTCATAATAGGCGGTGATCTCAGAGGGGGAAACGCTCACCTTGGAGCGGACCTCCCGGCCAATCAGCTTCTCGATCGTGATCTGCTCCTGGTAGCGGGCGCGAAGATCCTCCATCGAGAGCCCCTGCTCCTTCAGGGCCTGCTCAAAGGCCTCGGGGCCTTCAAACTTGGAGGCGGTTTCGTCCACCATCTCATCGATCTCGATGTCGGTGACGGTGATGGGGGGAGGAATCCCGATCTTCCCCTTGGAGACCTCCACGGCCCTGGGCTTCTTGGCCTCCTGGAGCATGAGCTTTTCCTCAATGAGCTGCTCCAGGATCCTGGGCCGGATCTTCTCGATCTCCGCGGCCACCTCTTCGGGTTGACGGGTGGCATTGAGCTGGAGGTAAACAGGGGCCAAGACCTTCTCCAGCTCTGCCTGGGTGATCACCTCGTCGTTGACCACGGCGACGATGGTGAGCTCTTCGGCAAAGACAGCGGTAAGAAGAACAGCTATAAGCGGTAAGCTGTAAGCGGTAAGAAAAACAGCTGTAAGCGATAAGCGGTAAGCTATAAGCCAAAACATTTTTTGCTTACCGCTTAAGGCTGAAGGCTTACAGCCGTCTTTTGGGATCACGAACCGGCAGGAACTTTGTTCTTGCGGATCTGCGCCTTGGCCCGCAGCTGCTGGACAAAATCCTGCAAAGAGCGCTGCTTCTGGTCGGAGGCCAGCTTTCTGCCAATCTGCTCTTTCACCTCTTCCAACGGCCGGACCCGAGCCGGGCGGCGTTCGGTGAGCAGGATGACGTGGTAACCCAAGGCGGTCTTTACCGCACCGCTCATTTCCCCGGGCGAAAGCTTCAGACAGGTCGCCTCAAACTCCGGGATGAGCTGCCCCTTGGTGAAGAAGCCGATGTCGCCCCCGCGCGTCTTGGTGGGATCGGTGGACAATTCAGCGGCCACCTTGGCAAAGGGCTGCCCCTTCTTGATCCGATCCAAGGCCTCCTTGGCCTGGGCCTCGGTTTCCACCAGGATGTGGCTGGCCCGGAAAGATTCCGGTTCCTTCATCCCCTCTTTGTTCGACTCGTAGACCCGGGCAATCTCTTCATCCGAAACAGCGGCTTGCTGGCTCTTGCCCACCTGCTCCAGCAGGCGGCCCAAGAGGATTTGTCTTTGGGCCTCCTTCATCAATTCCCGAACCTCTGGATCCCGGTCCAGGCCCCGGCGCCTGGCCTCCTGGAGGAGGATCACCTCGGTGACCATCTCGTCCAGAAGACGGCCCTTGTCATTGCCCAAGGTGGCCCGGGTGGCCGGGTTGAGCCGGGCCATCCGCCCGTCCAGTTCCTTGGTGGTGATCGGCTGGCCATTGACGATGGCGGCGATCTGGCTGCCTTGGCCGCAGCCGGAAAGCGCCACCGCCAAAAGCAGAGAAAGGGCGCTAGGTTTAAACCTGGCGCCTGAACAAAGCCATCCGAGGCGGTTCACCATGGTTTCGAGTGTATCATACTCTGTCTTAACCTTTCCACCTCGGCCTTCAGCAGCCGGCAGTACAAATCGAAGCCGACCGCCATGACGTGGCCGTGCTGCTCAACCCCTAAGAGATTGCCGGCCCCCCGGATCTGCAAATCCCTCAGGGCAATCTTGAAGCCGGCCCCTAAACTGGAGAATTCCTTGACGGCGCTCAAACGCTTTTCGGCATCGGCACTTAAGGGCAGGCCCTTGGGCCGCAGGAAGTAGGCGAAGGCCTGCCGGGTAAAGCGCCCCACCCGGCCCCTAAGCTGGTACAGGTCTGCCAGGCCGAAGGTCTCCGCTCGGAAGACCACGATCGTGTTGGCATTGGGGATGTCGATCCCAGATTCCACGATCGCCGTGGAGACCAGGATGTCGATCTGGCGATGCGTAAAGGAGATCATCGTCTTCTCCAGGGCCCGCGAGGGCATCTGGCCGTGGGCCACCGCCACCCGGGCCTGGGGGGCAAGTTTCTTCACCCGTTCGCTCACACCGGCGATCCCCTCTACCCAGGGATAGATCACAAAGGCCTGACCACCGCGCGCAAACTCCGCCCGCAGGGCCTGTCGGATCAGCCCGTCGTTCTCCTCGGCCACGACGGTCGCCACCGGAAGCCTCTGGTAAGGGGGAGTGTCGATGACCGACATCGGCCTGGCCCCCATCAGGGCCAGGTACAGAGTCCGAGGGATCGGTGTGGCGGTGAGGGTCAGCACATCCACCTGCGAGGTGAGGCGCTTCAGCTTTTCCTTGTGCCGGACTCCAAAGCGCTGCTCCTCATCAATCACCACCAATCCCAAGTCCTTGAATTTGACATCGCCGGAGAGGAGGCGGTGGGTGCCGATGGTGATGTCGACCTGGCCCTGCTTCAACCCCTCCAGGGTTTTCACCTGGGCCGCCTCGCTTTGAAAACGGGAGAGCATCGCGACCTCCACCGGGAACTCCTTCATCCTCTGGCGGAAGGTATCGGCGTGCTGCTCGGCCAGGATCGTGGTGGGACAAAGGATTGCCACCTGCTTGCCGTCCATGCAGGCCTTGAAGGCGGCCCGCAGGGCCACCTCGGTCTTGCCGTACCCCACATCTCCGCACAGGAGCCGATCCATCGCCCGGGCCGATTCCATGTCCGACTTCACCTCGTGGGCGGCCCGGCTCTGCGCGGGAGTCTCTGGATAAGGAAAGGAGGCCTCCAGCCCCTTCTGCCAGTCGGTATCGGGCTGAAAGGGAAAGCCGGAGGTGGAAAGGCGCCTCGCCTCTGTTTGAAGCAGCTCAAAGGCCACCGAGTGGGCCCCTCTTCTGGCCAACTCTTTGGTCCGGGCCCAGTAGCGGGTCCCGAGTCTGGAGAGCTTGGGCGGGCGGCCCTCGAACCCGACGTATTTCTGAATCAGGTGGATCTCGGAGAGGGGCACATAGAGGCGGGCCTTCTGGGCGAACTCGAGCACGATGTGTTCCACCACCCGATCCTTCACCCCCACCTTTTTCAAACCGAGGTATCTGCCGATCCCGTGGGTCACATGAACCACGAGGTCTCCCGTCTGGATGTCCACAAAGGGATCCAGCGGCTCTTCTTCTCCCACGGCTTGAATCCGATACCAGGCCGGGCGCTTTAAGGTGTGCCGCTTCAAGGGAGCGACTGGAAGGACAATCACCATCTCGTGGCCCTCGAAAGGTTCGCCGGTGGTGGGGTGAATGCTGCGAATCGTGGCGATCGTCTCGTGGTCGAACTCGATCCGAACCGGCGCCTCGAACCCCTCTGGGAAGATGTCCAGGATTCCGCCGCGCAGGGCGCAGTCGCCGGGATCAGAGACCCTTGGGATGCGCCGGTAGCCGTGGGAGAGGAGAAAGGCGAGGGCCTTCGCCGGTTCAAGCCGCTGGCCGCGGCAAACCTCCAAGCCCTCAAAAGGGGTCATGGTCTCAGAAGTTTTCCACAGGTGGTGCCTGGCACCAATTGTTGAAAACTTACATGCGGGTGGGGGCGCCGATGCCGAGCAGGCCGAGGCCGGTGCGCAGCACCATCTGGACCGCCTCGACCAGCTTGAGCCGGGCGGCCGTCAATTCAAGATCGCCGCTCACCACCCGGTGCAGGTCGTAGAAGCGGTGGAAACCCTCGGCCAGCTCCTTAAGGTAAGCCACGATCCCAAAGGGCTCAAGGGCTCGGGCAGAGGCCTCCACCACCCTTGGAAACTGCCGAAGCCTCTTAAGGAGGGTAAGCTCTTCCGGTGTAGCGAGCCGATCCAACTGGAGCCGGCCTGGCCCTTGCCTCGCCCCCCCTTTCTTCTGATATTCCAGGATGCTGGCGATCCGGGCGTGGGCATACTGAATGTAGTAAACCGGGTTCTCCGGAGACTGCCGCTTGGCCAATTCCAGATCAAACTCCAGATGGGCGTCCGACTTTCGCCCAAGGAAAAAGAAGCGGCCCGCATCCTTGCCCACCTCCTCGATCACCTGGGTGAGGGTAACAAAGACCCCTTCGCGGGTGGACATGGGGATCGTCTCCTCGCCCCTCTTTAAGGTGCAAAGCTGAACGATCCTGACTTGCAGGCCCTCGGGCGGGAAACCCAAGGCCGAAACCGCCGCCTTCAAGCGAGAGATGTAGCCGTGATGGTCCGGCCCCCAGAGGTTGACGAGCAGCTTAAACCCCCGCCCAAACTTGTGCCGGTGATAGGCGATGTCTGAGGCGATGTAGGTGAGCCGTCCATCCGACCGGATCACCACCCGGTCCTTGTCATCCCCAAAGGCGGTGGACTTGAGCCACCAGGCGCCCTCCGAAAGATAGAGGTACCCCCGGCGCTTCAAGAGTGCCAGCGACCGCTTCAAGAACCCCAAGCGGGCCAGCGAGCTCTGGAAAAACCACCGGTCAAAGCCAACCCCAAAGGCATCCAGCTCCTTCCGGATGACCTCTGTCAGGACGCGAACCCCAAAGAGCCGGGCAAAGGCCTCGGCCTTGGTTCCCCCCTTGGCCGCCAGCGCTCGGTGACGCTCGGCGAAACGCCTGCCGCAGTCGGCAATGTAGGCCCCTTTATAGCCATTCTCCGGGAACTTACACGACAGGCCCAGCGCCTCGCGGGCTCGGGCGAAGATGGACTCGCCCAACAGATCAATTTGCGTGCCTTCGTCGTTCAGGTAATATTCACGGGCGACCCGGTAGCCGGCAAAACTCAAGAGGTTGGCGAGGGCATCCCCCACGGCCGCCTGCCGGCCGTGAGCCACCGAAAGGGACCCGGTGGGATTGGCGCTGACAAATTCCACCAACGCCTTTTGATTCTTCCCAAGCTGGGATCTTCCATAGCGGGGCCCCTGGGCCAAAACCGTCTCCAGCACCCCATAAAGGAAGGCCCGGCTCACAAAGAAGTTCACAAAGCCCGGCGGCTTGACCTCGACCCGCTCGATGGCCCCCTCCAGAGGGGAGCCCGTCAGCGATGGGGTGAGGACCTTGGCCAGATCTTCGGCGATCTGAAGGGGCGAACATTGCTTATGGCCGGCAGCGGCCAGGGCCACCGCAGTGGCCAAATCTCCGTGCGAAGGGATCCGCGGTGGCTCCAGAGCGACGGGGATCTCCTGGCCGGAAGAAAAGAGGGCGAGCTCCTTGGCGACGCGCCGGATCAGTGCGGTAAGAGAGGGTTCAAGTTCCTGCGGCGAAATCACTTCAACCTCACGCGTGGGGCGTCCGCCCACAACCTCTCCAGGTTGTAGAAGGAACGTTGGGCGGGCAAGAAGAGGTGCCCTACCACCGGGCCGTAATCCAAAAGGACCCATCCGCTCTCCAGGGCCCCCTCCACATGATGGGGCTCCTCTCCCCGATGGGCCAGCCGCTCTTGGATCCTCTCAGAGATCGTGCGCAGCCGGGCCGTGGAGGAACCGCTTAAGATCACAAAGAAGTCGAAACTGAAGGAGAGCTTCCTCAAATCCAGGATCGCCGCCTCTTCGGCCCTTACCTCTTGGGCCGCCTGAACCAAGGCCCTGGCGATCTGGCGCGGGGTCACCCCCCCACCTGATTTTGTGCAACCCCTACCTGGGGTTGCGCCGGCCTGAAAGGCCGCTCTGGCCCTCTTGGCAAACCTCCCTCAAGGCCAGGGAAATCAGGTGGGGGGGCAGGCTCCCGAAGGGAGCCCCTCCGCCTTGAGGCGGAGAAGGGAGGTGGGGGGGTCAACTGCCGGCGGGTAAGGGCTATTTGGGCTTGAGGATGCGGTAGAGGCCGGTGCCGCAGTCCGGGCACCTGCCCTTCATGGCGGGCCGCCCGTTCTTCATGGTGACCTCTTGGGCATCCTTCATCTCTTTAGAGGCTTTACATTTGACGCAATAAGCTTCCATGAATTCGATCTCCTTTATTGAACGGGGTTGGAATTTCGGTCCGCAACATCCCGAAATCTATCACGCGCATCTAGTGGATGTCAAGCTCGTGGATCTCGCCCACAATCTCCTCCACCAGATCCTCCAGCGTCACCAGGCCCAGCGTCTTGCCGGCAGGGTCCACCACGACGGCAATCTGGAGCCGGCGCCTCTGAAACTCCTGAAGAAGTTCGCTCACCCGCAGGGAGGCGGCAACCGTGAAAGGCGGGTGAAGCAGGTCCTGCAGGACGATCAGCCATCCTTCCCGCCAGATGTGCAGGAGCTCCTGCGCATAGAGGATCCCGACGATCTGATCGGGGCTGTCCCGGTAGACCGGGATGCGGGAGTGGCCCTCTTCGGTCAAGAGGGTGAGGATCTCATCGTGGGAAGCCCTTTCGGAGACCACCACCATCCGCTCCCTGGGGATCATGACGTCGCCTGCCCTCAAGTCCCCAAACTCAAAGATCCGATGGAGCATCATCCGCTCACGCTCCCCCAAGACCCCCTCTTCCTTGCCCATCGTGATCATCAGCTTGAGCTCCTCTTCTGTGATGAGGGGCGACCGGGGCGAGATCGGCACCCCGATGGCGCGAAGAAAGGCGTAGGTCATCCGCGTGACCCGGCGGCTGACCGGTCCCAGCAGAGCCACGAGGAAGGTCATGAGAGGAGCCACCCGGACCGAAACCCGCTCGGCGTGCCGGGAGGCATACACCTTGGGAAAGATGTCGGTCAGCAGCAGGATCATCGTGCCCGCAGCGAAGGTGGAAACCACCACCCCTCGGACTTCCCCCAACCAGACCACGCAGGCCGCCGTCACGAGGGAGGTGAGGGCGGCATTCACAAAGTTGCTTCCCACCAGGATCGTGGTGATCACCTGGTCGATCTGAGCGACCAGCTTCTGCACCATCTGGGCGCCCTTCTCCTTGCGCTCCACCATGTGCCAGAGGCGCAGCTTGGAAATCCCCACCAGGGCGATCTCGGCCAGGGACAAAAAGGCCGATCCCCCCAGAAAAAGAATCACCAGCCCAACCTCAGAGAGCGTCACCCCACCCCCTTCTGAGCATGCTCAAGGTCTGAGCTCGGGGTCCTGTCAAGGGGCAGCTTAAGCATCCCGACGCCAGCTCGGCCACCCATCGGGGGAGGGCTGTTCATTGGCTGCAGGAAGCCCCGGCTTAAGGTCGGCCCTCCGCGCATCGTTCGAGCGCCCCAGCGAGGTGCTCTCACCCTGTCCTCGGCCGCGCTCTCCGAGGAGATCTCTTCTGAGGGAACCCTGCCCGCGC
>CAYJSX010000045.1:7865-8997 GCA_964372575.1 uncultured Planctomycetia bacterium | reverse complement strand
GGGCTTTCGCTTCTCCACCTACGGGGCCTGGTGGATCAAGCAGTACGTGCTGCGGGCGATCGCCAACCAGGGCAAAACGGTGCGCATCCCCGTCTACATGGTGGACATCATCTCCCACTATCGGAAGGTCACCGAGCGGCTGTCTCAGAAGCTTGGCCGCAAGCCCAACGCGAGCGATGTCGCCCACTCGATGAAGCTTCCTGTCAGGAAGATCCGGGAGATCGAAAGGATGCTGCTCACCCCCACCTCCTTGGACGCCCCGGTGGGGGAGGAGGGGACCGCCCCCTTCCTGGAGGTCCTGGAAGAGGTCCAGCCGGTGAGCAAGGATGAGCTTTCAGGGTTCTTGGTCCACGAGCAGGTGGAGGATCTGTTGGGCCGGCTTACCGAGCGGGAGCGGGAGATCCTCTCGCTGCGCTACGGGCTGAAGGATGGGGTGATCTATACCTTGCTGGAGACGGCCAAGCAGGTGGGATTGACCCGGGAGCGGGTTCGCCAGATCCAGGGCTCGGCCGAGCGCAAGCTCCACAATTTCCTGGCCACGTTCGAGAAGGGGGCCTTGCCGAGTGGATCTTAAGGACTTCATTCGAGACGTCCCCGGATATCCCAAACCCGGAATCGTCTTTAAAGACATCACGCCCCTTTGGCAGGACCCTGAGGCCTTCCGCTTCTCGGTGGAGCGTTTGAGCGCTCACTTTAAGGATAAGAGGGTGGAGGTGGTGGCGGCCATCGAGTCGCGCGGCTTCATCGCGGGCTCCGCGGTGGCCTATGAACTGGGGGCCGGTTTTGTTCCGATCCGAAAGGCCGGCAAGCTCCCCTGGAATACGGTCAAGGCCTTCTATTCCTTGGAGTACGGCCAGGCCACCTCCGAGCTCCACACCGACGCCTTCCCTCCGGGCTGCCGGGTTCTGCTGGTGGACGATCTGTTGGCCACCGGGGGAACGGCCGAGGCGGCGGTCAAGCTGATCCATCAGCTCAAGGGGGAGGCGGTGGGCCTGGGATTCATCGTGGAGCTGACGTTCCTCAAAGGAAGGGAGAAGCTTGCCCCCTTGGGGGCGGAGGTCTTTTCCTTAATAGCGTACGATGAGCCTTAAAGAAAGGGTGCCTTGGTTTAACCTGGCACCCCAAAGAAACG
>CAYJSX010000045.1:6734-7855 GCA_964372575.1 uncultured Planctomycetia bacterium | reverse complement strand
ACTCCGGCAGATTCAGCAAGCCCTGAAGGCGGCTGGATTCTATGAGGGGCCGATCGACGGTAAGCTGGGTCCCAAAACGAAGGAGGCCCTCAAGGCGTTCCAACGGGAAAACGGTTTGAAGCCCGATGGGGTGGTGGGGAACAGGACGAACGCCCAACTGGCAAAGTATCTAGAAGGTAGTGGTAAAGATTAAGCTTACTACTTACAGCACGAGTCATGCAAACTGCCCCGTTCACCCTGAGCCTGTCGAAGGGTGAGGAGGGACGTTCGTGCTTCGATCCTTCGACCTGGCTCAGGATCAGCACGAACGGTTTTGCATGGGTCGTGTTACAGCTTACAGCTTAAAGCTTATGGCTGCATTCTCATGGCCGACCTGATTGCTCCACACGGGGGGCGCCTGGTGGAGCGCCTCGTTCGGGGGCACGAGCGGGACGCCCTCCTGCACAAGGGGAGGAGTCTTCCCCGCATCGTGCTGGATGAGTGGGAGCTCTCCGATCTGGAGATGATGGCGATCGGGGCGATCTCGCCCCTTTCGGGCTTTATGAGCCAGGCCGACTACGATTCGGTGGTGGATCGGATGCGGCTGGCCGATGGGACGGTTTGGCCGATCCCAGTGACGCTGTCGGTGACCGAGGAGGAGGCAGACCATTGGCGGGAGGGACTGGACCTGGCCCTCGTAGATGCGGAAGGTCAAACGATCGCCGTCCTCCACGAGCCAGAGCTCTTTCCTTACAACCGGATGGTGGAATCCAGGCTCGTCTACGGGACCACCGACGGCAGCCACCCTGGGGTGGCCAGGGTGATGTCCCAGGGGCCCTACTATCTGGGCGGCAAGGTCTCGGTGCTGAACCTGCCGCACCACGAAGATTTCGTGGCCAACCGCCTGACCCCTGACCAGACCCGTCAGGAGTTTCACAAACGGGGTTGGCGGCAGGTGGTGGGCTTTCAGACGCGCAACCCGATCCACCGGGCGCACGAATATCTTCTGCGCTGCGCCCTGGAGCTGGCAGATGGATTGATGATCCATCCGCTGGTAGGCAAGACCAAGGGGGACGACCTGGCGCCGGATTTGAGGATGCGCTGCTACGAGGCGCTCATCGAGGGGTATCTACCCAAGGATC
>CAYJSX010000045.1:0-6724 GCA_964372575.1 uncultured Planctomycetia bacterium | reverse complement strand
ATCTTCCACGCCATCATCCGGCAGAATTACGGCTGCTCCCACTTCATCGTGGGGCGCGACCATGCCGGGGTGGGCAAGTTCTACGGCCCCTTCGACGCCCAGCGGATCTTTGAACGCTTCAGCCGGCAGGAGCTGGCCGTGACACCGCTATGCTTTGACAACGCCTTCTTCTGCCAGGTCTGCCAAGGAATGGCGACGGTGAAAACCTGCTCGCACCCGGCCACCGAGCGGGTGAGCTTAAGCGGCACGGCGGTAAGACAGATGCTTTCCGAAGGCAAGGCCCCGCCGCCGGAGTTCACCCGGCCCGAGATTGCCGAGGTCTTGAGAGAGGCTTATGCAAGTCGTCCTTGAGAAGGTCTCCAAAAGTTTCTCCGCCAACGGGACCTCGATCTCGGTCTTGGAAGAGCTCAACTTCACGATCGAGAAGGGGGAATTCGTCTGCTTGGTTGGGCCCTCCGGCTGCGGCAAATCCACCCTGATCCATCTGATCGCGGGCCTGGAGCGTCCCAGCTCGGGCAGGCTGTTGATCGACGGGGCGCCGGTCACCGGCCCCGGAAGGGACCGGGTGGTCGTCTTTCAGGAGGCGGCCCTCTTTCCGTGGCTGACCGTGCGGCACAACGTGGAGTTCGGCCTGAAGATGCTGGGGACGGGGCTGGATGAGCGCCGGGAGAAGTCGGCCCAATATTTGAAGATGGTTCACTTAAGCCGCTTCGCCGATTTTTATCCCCATCAGCTCTCCGGCGGGATGAAGCAGCGGGTGGCGATTGCCCGGGCCCTGGCGATGGACCCCAAGATTCTTCTCATGGATGAGCCCTTCGGGGCGCTCGATGCCCAGACCCGGCGCCTTCTGCACGAAGAGCTTTTGGAGATTTGGCAGGCGACCCACAAGACGATCTTCTTTGTGACCCACAACGTGCGGGAGGCGACGGTTTTGGGGGACAAGGTGCTGACGATCTCCGCCAGGCCCGGGCGGATCAAGCAGGGGGTCAAGATCAATCTGCCTCGCCCGCGTCGGGAGTCGGATCCGCACCTCATCGTGATTCAGCAGCGGATCCTGTTAAGTCTGCAGGAAGAGATAGCCAAGGTGGTCAAGGATGAAGACATGGATTACCTGGTCAAGAAGAGCGACGCTGTGGATTCTCTTGATCGGGACATGGGAAGCGCTCTCTAGGCTTCCCTGGGTTCCGTCCCCCTTCCAGATTTTCCGGATGGCGGCGGAGAACCTTAAGAACCCGCAGATCCTCCTGGCCTTAAGCGGATCTCTACAGAGGATGATCCTGGGCTTTTCGGGGGTCTTCCTTCTCGGCATCGGAATGGGCCTGGTGCTGGGCCGCTACCGCTGGCTGGACGATCTCTTCGGGACGCTGGCGATGGCCCTTCATGCCATGCCTGGGGCGGCCTGGGTGCCGCTGGCGATTCTTCTTTTCGGCTTAAGCGAAACGGCGGTGATCTTTACGATCCTCCTGGGAGCGACCGGCATTGTGATGGTGAACACGAGCTCCGGAATCAAGGAGGTGCCGGTCCTGCTCATTCGGGCCGCCCGCACGATGGGAGCCCAAGGAACCCAGATCTTCTGGCACGTGGTCGTACCCTCAGCCATCCCCAGAATTGTGGACGGCCTGCGCCTGGCTTGGGCCTTCGGCTGGAGGGCGCTGATGGCCGGGGAGCTGATGATTGGAACCATCCGAGGGATGGGAGAGGTGCTCAATCGGGTCGCCAAACAGCGGGATCTCTACCAGATCCTGGCCTTCATGATGATCATCGCGGTCATCTCTCTGGCGGTGGACCACCTTGTTTTCCGCCGGCTGGAGAGCTTTGTCCGGACCCGGTGGGGCGTTTCGTGATGTTGAAGATCAGCGTGCAGGCGATGGAAGAGATGATTGCCCATTGCCAGCGGGAATACCCCAACGAGGCCTGCGGGTACCTGGCCGGGCGCAGCGGGGCAGCGACGGCGGCGCTGCCCATGACCAACACGCACACCTCCCCCTCCAGCTACGAGATGGACCCGAAGGAGCAATTGGCCGTCGCGAAGCGGCTTCGCGACGAGGAGCTTGACCATCTGGCGATCTACCACTCGCACGTGGCCACCGACGCCTACCCCTCGCGGCGGGATATTGACCGGGCCACCGCGGTGCAGGATTTTTTCGATAGATATTATGTGCTGGTGACCCTGAAGGAACAGGGGCAACCCAAGGCACGGGCCTTCAAGATCCGGGATGGGGCCGTGCAGGAGGAGAAGCTGGAAGTGACGCCTGAAGGGCTCTCATGAGCACCCTTCGGATCGGGACGCGCGGCTCCAAACTCGCCCTGGCCCAGGCGAACCTGGTTAAAGAGGCGCTGGAGAAGGCCCATCCCGGCCTACGCTGCGAGCTTACCACCATCAAAACCACCGGCGATGATTTCACCGCTTGGAAGGGGCAGACCACCGGTGCCAGGTTAAAACCTGGCACCCAAACTCCCCACAGGGGGGGAGGGAGCGAGGGAGGGGGGGCTGTTCCGCTTAAGGGGCTCTTCGTCAAGGAGATTGAAGAGGCGCTGCTTTCGGGCAGGATTGATCTGGCGGTTCACTCGGTCAAGGATCTGCCCGCCGACCTGCTCCAGGGGCTTGTGATTGCGGCGGTCTTGAAAAGAGAGGATCCGCGCGACGCGCTGGTGGCCGGCGATGGGGTAACCCTGAAGAGCCTTCCCCAGGGCGCGACGGTGGGGGCCAGCTCTTTAAGGAGACAGGCGCAGTTGGCGAGAGCCCGGCGGGATCTTAAAACCATTCCGATCCGGGGCAATGTGGATACCCGGTTAAGGAAACTGGAGGCGGGCGAGTACGATGCCCTGATCTTGGCCGCCTGCGGCCTGATCCGGCTGGGCTTGGGAAACCGGGTGAACGAATATCTGGACCCTTCCTGGATGCTCCCATGCCCTGGCCAAGGGGCCTTGGGAGTGGAGCTTTGCGAGGACCAAAAAGAGGCGGCCGAGTTGGTTAAGGCGCTGGATGATCCGGATTCTCATTGGGAGATAAAGGCCGAGAGGGCCTTCTTGAAGGCGCTGGGCGGGGGCTGCTCGGTTCCGGTGGGGGGCTTGGCCCGCGTCCAGGAGTGGAATCTCTCGATGAGCGGTGTCGTCCTTTCTCCGGATGGGTTAAAGGCAGTCCAGAAGGAGCTTTCCGGGCCCAAGCAAGGGGCCGAGCGAATTGGAAGGGAGCTGGCCAGCCACTTGAGGGCCGCAGGCGCTGACCGATTGCTGTTCGGGTTGTGGGCCCAGAAGGAGACGGCATGAGCCCAGGAACTGTTTATCTCGTCGGGGCCGGGCCTGGAGATCCACAGCTCATCACCCGGCGCGGGGCCCAGCTTCTGACCCAGGCCGATTGCGTGATCTACGACCGGCTGGCAGCCGCCTCTCTTTTGAGGCTGACGAAGAGGGGATGCCGGAAGATTTACGTCGGCAAGGGATCGGACGAGGAAGGAAAAAGCCAGCCCCAGATCAATAAGGTTTTGGTGAAGGCGGCATGCCGCCATCGGAGGGTCGTCCGTTTAAAGGGAGGGGACCCGACCCTTTTTGGCCGGATCAGCGAAGAGCTCGAGGCCTTATCCAAGGCACGGATTCCCTATGAGATTGTCCCGGGGGTCAGCTCGGTCTGGGCCGCCGCCGCGGCGGCCGGCATTCCGCTGACCGACAGGCGGTTCTCATCGTCTGTGGCGGTGGTGACCGGCCAGGAAGCCCGTTCGACAAGCTCAGGGCAGGCCTTTGGAAAGAAGTCAGCGGTGCACTGGGAGGCGCTGGCCAAAGCGGTTGACACGATCGTGATCCTGATGGGCAGAAAGAATCTTCCAGGGATTGCCCGGCGCCTGATGAAGGGGGGTCGGTCGGCCTCAACTCCAATCGCTTTGATCCGGTGGGCCACGACACCCCGGCAGCAGGTTTTGGTGAGCGCCCTGGGAACGGTCGAGAGGGATCTTGAAGGGCGGCCGGAGTTTGGAGCGCCGGTTGTGGCGGTGATCGGCGAGGTGGTTCGGCACGCCCGGGGTGGCGTTGGCGCGAAACCCCTTCAGGGTAAAAGAATCTTGGTAACCCGACCCCTGTCAGACCAGAAGGAGCTTTCAAGCCGGCTCAAAGGTTTAGGAGCCCAATGTGTGGCCTTGCCGACCGTTGTGGTTCGGCCGCGCCGGTTCTCGCCGGAAGAGGGACGGCAGCTTCTTCGGCGATTGCCTGGTTACGATTGGGTTATCTTCACCAGCCACCACGGCGTGGAGACGCTGGACGGCTTGATCCGCCGATTTGGAAAACCGCTTCGCCAAAGATTAGCGGCTAAGGTTTGCGCCATCGGCCCGCGCACCGCCCGTTCGGCTAAGGAGGCAGGGCTTCGAGTCGAGGCGATCCCCGGCGACTTCTCGACCGCTGGATTAAGACAGATGTTCGGGAGGATGCGCCTTAAGGGAAAGAAGATCCTGATTCCGCGGTCCAACTTGGGGGCCCGAGACGAAATGGCGCTGGCCCTGCGCCGTCAAGGCGCTCTGGTGGATGAAGTGGTGATGTATGAAACCAGGAATGCCCAACTCTCTTCCGACCGGGTCAAGAAGGCCCTGAAGCGGATCGACTGCCTCACCTTCACCTCGGCCTCGACGGTAAATGGCTTTGTCCAGGCCCTGCGGAGGGCCCGCGTGCCGGTCAGGTCTGCCTTAAACGGCGCGGCGGTTGCGGCCATCGGCCCGGAAACCGGCAAGGCCCTTAAGGGAGCAGGCATTGCGCGCTTTCATCTGCCGAAAAGCTCCTGGACGATCGAAGGCCTCATCGAGGCTGTGATAGAAGGAGTAAGGTGTACCGGTCATGGTTCGACAGGCTCACCATGACCGGAAATCGGGCAAGATTCCCGGCGTATCGGCCTAGGCGCTTGAGGGGTTCCCCGAGGCTAAGGGCCCTCGTGGCTGAAACCCGGCTCGATCCGGGGAAACTGGTGGCGCCCCTTTTTGTGGACGCCAAGATCAAGCGGAAAACAGAGATTGCCTCGATGCCGGGGGTCTTCCGATTTTCCCTGGATGAGGCGGCTCGCGAGGCCAAGGAGCTTGCCAGGCTTGGGGTAGGGGCGGCGCTTCTTTTTGGGATCCCGGCCCGTAAGGATTCCAAGGGAAGCGGCGCCTATGCGCGTGATGGGGTGATTCAGCAGGCGGTTAAGGCGATCAAGAAAGCTGCCCCGCATCTCGTCGTGATGACCGATGTGTGCCTGTGCGAATACACCTCGCACGGCCATTGCGGGGTGCTGGGGGCTGTCCCCGACGGGGACGCCCTACGGCGTAGGGTGTCCCCTCGGGGGCTGTCCCCGGACGTGGACAACGACGCGACGTTGACCCTCCTCGGAAAGATCGCCCTCTCGCAGGCCAGGGCCGGGGCAGATCTCGTGGCCCCCTCGGCGATGATGGACGGTCAGGTGGCGGCGATCCGCAAGACGCTGGACGCGGCCGGATATCCCAACGTGCCGATCATGAGTTACTCGGCCAAGTACGCCTCCGCCCTGTACGGCCCGTTTCGCGAAGCGGTGGAGTCGGCCCCGAGGTTGGGTGATCGGAAGGGCTACCAGATGGATCCGCCCAACGCCAAGGAGGCCTTGCGGGAGGTGGCCCTCGACATTCAGGAAGGGGCTGACCTCGTGATGGTGAAGCCGGCCCTGGGGTATCTGGACGTGATCCAAAAGGTGAAGGAAACCTTTCATTGGCCGCTGGCCGCCTATCAGGTAAGCGGCGAATACGCCCTCATCAAGGCGGCGGCACAGAAGGGATGGGTTCAGGAGAAACATCTGGTGATGGAGTCGTTGACATCGATCCGGCGGGCAGGAGCTGACCTCATCATTACCTACTACGCCAAGGAGATTGCCCGATGGATCAAGAAAAAGGAGGTGGGTTGACATGGCAGCGAACGAGCAGGATCGTTACAAACTGATTGCCCCGGAGGCTCAAATGGCGGAACTGTCCCGCTTTGAGCAGGAGATCATCCGGCTGGAGCAGCAGAGGCTCGACCCGGACGATTTCAAGAAGTTCCGGCTGGAGAACGGTGTTTATGGAATCCGCGGGGTCATGGATGAGCACATGATCCGGATCAAGATCCGGTTCGGGGCTCTCCTGGCCGACCAGATGGAGTCGATCGCCGACGTGGCCGAGGAGTACGCCACGCCCAAGGCGGCCCACATCACAACCCGCCAGGCGATCCAGCTTCACAAGATCCCACGGCGGCACGTCCCGACCCTCTTGAAGAAGATCTGCGAGATGGGTCTGACCACCCGCGAGGCCTGCGGCAACACGGTGCGCAACGTCACCGCCTGCCCCTTCTGGGGCCTTTCGGCGGAGGAGGCCTTCAACGTGGCCCCTTACGCCGACGCGGTGAGCCGCTATTTCCTGCGCAACCCGGTCTGCCAGGATCTGCCTAGAAAGTTCAAGATCGCCTTCGAGGGCTGCCCCACCGACCACGCCAGGGTGCCGATCCACGATTTTGGTGCGGTGGCACAGATCCGGGTGATCGACGGCCAGCCGGTCCGAGGCTTCAAGACCTTCGTGGGAGGGGGCCTGGGCACGACACCGTTTTCGGCGCACCTGCTGGAGGAGTTCACGCCTGTGCCGCTCCTCATCCCGACGATCGAGACGGTCCCGCGGCTCTTTGACCGGCACGGCGAGCGGAAGAACCGGAACACGGCGCGGATCAAGTTCCTCATCAAGAAATGGGGAATCGAGGAGTTCCGCAAGCA
>CAYJSX010000044.1:7063-8999 GCA_964372575.1 uncultured Planctomycetia bacterium | reverse complement strand
GGTTGATCTGCTCCCGCTTGGCCAGCACGTCGTCCAGCGGGATGTCGCCCACCACGGCCCGCAGGGTGGTGGTGGCGATCCCCATGGCGGCACCGGCGTAGTCGCGGACCTGGATCACCGAGGCGATCGGCTCCACCACCTTGGAATAGATCAGAAAGTCGATGGAGATCGGGGCGTTGTCCTTGGTGATGCAGGTCTGGCGCGGAATCTCCAGATAAGTCTCCCGCAAATCGGCTAAGATCGGCTGGTCGATGACGGGTAGGATAATCACTACGCCAGGCCCCTTGGCCCCGATGACCCTTCCCAAGCGCAGTACGACCAGCCGCCGGTACTCCGGCACAATCCGGATCATGGTAAGGAGAAACGTCACGATAACAACAGCCCAGAAGAAGAACGCCACCCCTGGTGGAATCCACATTGGACTTAACCCTCCTTTACTGAGGACGCAACCTCACGGAGTCCGCCAACGATCTTTGGCGGACGACGTAAGTTGCTGTCCGAATTGACCCCCGCGCTTTGCTTCGCAAAGCGAAGCATGGGGGGCAAATTCAGCCAGGGACTTGCGTTCACTGCGTTCCGCAAGTCCCGGCTTCATTTGACCTCTTCCACGTAAACCGTAAATCCCTTTAATTTCACCACACGGACCTGGCTACCCTGTGAGATGGGGGAGGCGGCCCTGGCCTTCCAATCCTCCCCTTGAACGTGAACCAGTCCCTCAAGATTCAGATCGGTCTGGGCAATGCCCACCGCGCCAATCAATCCTTCTACGCCTGAGACGACCTTCCGCTTCAGGGCCCGAAGGGCGGCCCCCACGATAAAGAGAAAGAAGGCGGCGGTTGTGCCGGCAGCGGCAAAGATCGTGCCCCAAGGCAGTCTCAGGTGGGGCAAGCGCCCCTGCGGGAAAAGGAGCAAAGAGCCCAAGACAAAGGCAATGATCCCGCCAACCGTCAGGGCGCCAAAACCTGGGAGCTTGATGTCTGCGATGAAGAAAAGGACTGATAGCAGAATGAGAAAGACCCCGGCCCAGTTGACCTGCAAGGTTTCCAGCGCCACCAGGGCCAAGATCAAGAGAATCGCGCCCACCACACCGGGAAAGACGGTGCCTGGGGTGGCCAGCTCGTAGATCAAGCCGTAGATTCCTAAAAGGAGGAGGATGTACGCTAGGTTCGGATGGGCCAGTTCGTGGAGTATCTTCTCGATGGTGGCGAGGGGAACTTCCCTCTGCGGCCTTCCCTTTAACGAAAGGCGGACCGTCCCGAAAACGGTCTTGACCTCTTTGCCTTCGATCTGGGCGAGAAGGTCCTCCAGGTCCTTGGCGATGAAGTCAATCGCCCGGGCCTTTTGGGCCTCTTCGGCGCTGTGGGAATGACTCTTTCTCACCAACCCCTCGGCCCAGCCGATGTCGCGGCCCCTCACCTCCACAATGGAACGGATGTAGGCCATGGCATCGTTGGTGATCTTGTCCTCCAGGACCGAGCCCTTGGTTTCTTGAGCGCCGCCGGCTCCGATGGACACCGGATGAGCCGCGCCGATGTTGGTGCCTGGGGCCATGGCGGCCAGATGGCCGGAGAGGGTGATGAAGGCCCCGGCCGAGGCCGCCCGCGCGCCCGGCGGGGCCACATAGACGATCACCGGAACCGGAGAGTTGAGGATTCCTTGTACGATCTTCCGCATCGAACCGTCCAGGCCGCCCGGGGTATCCAGCTGAATCACCACCGCCGCCGCTTGAAGCGCCCGGGCCTCCTCGAGTCCTCGGCCGACATAGCGGGCCAGCGCCGGGTCAATCGTCCCTGAGACCTTGAGAATAATGATGGGGTGGGACTCTTCAGCGTACAGCGAGCAACAAGCAGCCAGCAAAAGAAACAAAGCGAAAACCTTCTGGTGCCTGGCACCTGAGAACGGTGCCAGGCACCGTCTGACTTTCTTACTCGCGCAC
>CAYJSX010000044.1:0-6963 GCA_964372575.1 uncultured Planctomycetia bacterium | reverse complement strand
CCCTGCCGGCTCGGTCTGGTATCCATCTTATCTCACCACCAGGACTTCGCCGGCGTCGCCTCGCGCTGTCTTCGCCAAGCACAAATCCTCTCGGTGCCATGGGGCGCTCGGCTCCCCGGTAGGGAACCGAGGGTTCCCTACCGGTTCCACCCTCCTTCGAGGAAGGCGAGGGGCGGTCCCCCTCGCGCACCCCTGCCGGCTCGGTCTGGTATCCATCTTATCTCACCACCAGGACTTCGCCGGCGGCGACCGGCTCGATAAAGCCGGTATCGGTCCGTACGAGGAGGGCCCCGGTGGAATCGACATCCACCGCCTGACCATCCACCACCCTGCCCTGGGCCGCCACGCGGATCCTCTTGCCCAGGAAACCGGCAAAGCCGCGCCAGGCCTCCAGCATCTCAGGGGTGCCCCCCTTTAGAAAATCATCGTAGAGGCGGTCCAGGTGAGAAAGCAGCGATCGGGCAATGCTCAACCGGTCCTGACGGCTGCCCGACTCCTCCACCAGCGAGGTGGCATGGGCAGGCAACGAGGACTTGGGGGTATTCACGTTGACCCCGATCCCCACCACGACATAATGGACCTGGTTAAGCTCGGCATTGAGCTCCGTTAAGATCCCAGCCGCTTTCTTTGCGCGGATCATCAGGTCGTTGGGCCATTTGATCTCCGGTTCCAGGCCGGTTTCAGACTGGATGGCCTGGGCCAAAGCCACCGCCGCCATCAGGGTAATGAGAGGCACCTCGGCCAGCTGGAGCCGGGGCCTGAGGAGGACCGAGAGGTAAATCCCCTTGCCCTTGGGAGAAACCCAGCTTCGGCCCAACCGGCCTCTCCCCTTGGTCTGCCCCTCTGCCACCACCACGGTTCCATCCGGCTCGCCGCCTGCGGCCAGGCGGTGGGCAATCTCCATGGTGGAGTTGGTTGTCTCGTAGGCATGGATGCGCCGGCCGATCCTTTTGACGCGAAGATTCCAGGAAAGCTCCTGAGGGGTCAGCCGGTCAGGAATGCCCACGAGCTGGTATCCGCTGTGGGGCTGAGAGAGAATCTGGTACCCATCGGCCTTGAGCCGTTGGATCTCTTTCCAGATCGCGGTGCGGGAGACCCCCAGCATCTTCCTTAAATTCTCTCCGGAGACATGCTCCCCCGCGCGTGACTTAAGCGCGTTCAGTACTTCCTCTTCCACCGTTTCTTTCCTAGGTGCCTTGGGGCCGTCGGTTCGGCCGTGACCAGGGCAGCCACTCCTTTCTTTCTCAGCTCAGCGATTTGGTCGCGCAGGAGAACCGCTCGCTCGAACTGGAGGTTGCGGGCCGCCAGCTCCATCTCCTGCGTAAGCTCGGCCGCCACCTGCTCCAAATCAAAGGCCTCCGTATCAAAGCCGGCGGCCTGGGCCACCACCTCGGGGGCCTCTTCCTTGGCGGCCTCCTCGATTCCCTCCCGGATCGCCTTCTCGACCGAGCGAGGCGTTATTCCGTGGCTCTTATTATACGCCAGCTGAATCTTCCGGCGCCGCTCGGTTTCGGCCATGGCCTGCTTCATCGCCTGGGTCTTCTTGTCGCCGTAGAGGATCACCTTGCCGTTCAGATGGCGGGCCGCCCGGCCGGAAACCTGAATGAGCGAAGTGGGGGAACGCAGAAACCCCTCCTGGTCGGCATCCAGCACGCAAACGAGTGAAACCTCCGGCAGATCCAGCCCTTCCCTCAAGAGGTTGATCCCTACCACACAGTCGAAGTTCCCCAGACGCAGATTCTTCAAGACCGCCACCCGCTCAAAGGCATCCAGATCGGAGTGGATGTAGGTGACCCTAAGCCCTGCCTCTTTGAGATAGGTGGAGAGGTCTTCGGCCATCCTTTTGGTGAGGGTCGTCACCAGGGTCCGCTCTCCGGCCGCCGCCCGTTGGCGCACCTCATGGATCAGATCGTCCACTTGGGCCCCGAGCGGCCGAACCTCGATCTCCGGGTCCACCAGGCCGGTGGGGCGAATGACCTGCTCCACCACCACTCCCTTGCAGGCCTTCAACTCATAAGGCCTGGGAGTGGCCGAGACAAAGATGATTTGACCGGTGATCTCTTCAAACTCCTTGAACTTAAGCGGCCGGTTATCCAGGCACGAGGGAAGCCGAAAGCCAAAATTCACCAGCACCTCCTTGCGGGCCCGGTCCCCTTCGTACATGCCGGCCAACTGCGGAACCGTTGCGTGGGACTCATCAAGGATCGTGAGGAACCCCTTGGGGAAGTAATCCAGCAGGCACCAGGGGCGGGAGCCCGGCGGCCGCCCGGAAAGGGCCCTGGAATAGTTCTCAATCCCGTGGCAGAAGCCCAGCTCCTTCATCATCTCCATATCGTATCGGGTGCGGCTCTCCAAGCGCTGGGCCTCCAGCAGCTTGCCCTGCCCTTTAAGCTCCTTGAGGCGCTCCTCAAGCTCATGCTCGATCAAAACCAGCGCCCTTTCGATCCGGTCGGCGGTGGTGATGAAGTGCTTGGCCGGGTAGAGGGCCAGCCGATCCAAATTCTGGAGGGCGCTGCCGGTTACCGGATCAACGATCGAGATCTTTTCGATCCGGTCGCCAAACATCTGAAGGCGCACCGCCTTCTCCTCGTAGGAGGGGAAGATCTCTACGGTTTCTCCGCGCACGCGGAACCGGCCGCGGGTAAAGTCAATGTCGTTTCGCTCGTACAAAAGCCCCACCAGCCGGTGCAGGAGGTCGGCCCTGGGAATCTCCTGGCCCGCCTCGAAGAAGAGGAGAAGCCGCCGGCAATCCTCTGGATCACCCAGGTTGTAGATCGAGGAGACGCTGGCCACAATCACCACATCCTCCCGGGACATGAGACTCGTCGTGGCCGACAGGCGCAGGCGGTCCAGCCGGTCGTTGATCGAGGCGTCCTTCTCGATGTAGGTGTCGGTCTGGGGGATGTAGGCCTCCGGTTGGTAGTAGTCGTAGTAGCTCACGAAATACTCCACGGCGTTGGCCGGGAAGAAGGATTTGAGCTCGCTGTACAATTGCGCCGCCAATGTCTTGTTGTGACTTATGACGAGGGTGGGCTTGCCAATTTTTTCAATCACGTGGGCTGCGGTGTACGTTTTTCCACTACCGGTCACGCCGAGCAGGGTCTGGCAGCGCTTGCCTGCCTTGAGACCTTGAACCAACGCCTCGATCGCCTGGGGCTGGTCCCCCTTCGGCGTCATCTCGCTGACGAGCTTAAATTTAGCCATTTGGTCAACTGTCATTCCAGCGAAAGCAGGAATCTGACTTGAGCTCTGGATCCTCGCTTGCGTGAGGATGACCGTTTCGCGGTCATTCTAGAATATCGTCGAGCTGGCGGCGGAAGCCCTCGGTCCCCTTCAGGTCCCGGGTGAGGCTTTCGATATCGGTTGTGGTGGATTTGAGGAGGTGATCCAGATCGGTCAAGCGCAGCCCGGCCGAGCGAAAGAGCCAGATCCCGATGGCGATGGGGACGCAGGCCGCCAGGCAGGCGAGGGCCGCGCGCACCTTCCCCGGAATGGAGAGGGCCGCGATGAACCCGAGGGCCCCCAGCACCACCAGGCCCAAGCTGACCAGATAGATGAGAAGCTGCGGCATCAGGCCACCACCTCCAGGGCAACGTTTAAGGCCTGGGCGGAATGGGTGAGGGCTCCGATGGAGATTCGGTCTACTCCGGTGGCGGCAAGCTCGACTGCATTCTCCAGGTTTACGCCCCCGGAAACCTCCAACAGGACCTTCGGCCCCTTTTTCGAGCGGCCGACGGCATTTCGGAGTCTCACTGCCTCCTTGATGTCGGCAAGCCCCACGTTGTCCAAAAGGACGATCTCCGGCCCAGCAGCCAGGGCTTGTCGAAATTCCTTGAGGTTGGTCACCTCGATCTCAACGGCGACACCCTTCTGAAGTTTCCTTCTCGCCTCCCGAACTGCCTGCTCAATGGCTGAAATACGAGGGACAGTCCCCTTCGGGGACAGTCCCTGTTCTAAAAGGCGCAGGTGGTTCTCCTTTATGAGGACCTGGTCGTAAAGCCCCATCCGGTGGGGGACGCCGCCTCCTACTGAAACAGCATACTTCTCCAGTCGTCTTAAGGTTGGGGTGGTCTTTCGGGTATCGAGGATCTGAACCCGATAGGGCTTGACCTTCTCCACAAACCGCCTCGTCAGGGTCGCGATGCCGGAAAGCCGCCCCAAGAAGTTTAGGCACACCCTCTCCGCGGTCAAGATGCCGCGGGCCGGCCCTTCCAGGAAGGCAACCACCTTCCCCGGATGAACCGGACTGCCGTCCGGCACCGTCGGCCGAAACCGGATGCGCGGGTCCACTTGAGCAAAGGTCCACTCGGCCACCTGGAGTCCGGCCACCACCCCATCCTCCCGGACCAGCATCTCGGCCTCTACCTGCCTCTGGGGAGGAATGAGTGCTGCGGTAGTGAGATCCTTCGCGCCGATGTCCTCTTTCAGCGCCGCCGCAATGAGCGGCAGAACGGCGCTCTTCTCGAGCTTCATTGGATCTGCTTAAGGAATATAACCCCAAGGTCTCTTGGGTGGGTTAATGAACGACTTTCTGATGAATCCACCTCGCCAACCGTCCGGCCAATCGTAGCCCGGAGCGGATTTCTTCAACGGTTGGAGATTCTCCTAATGTTGGATACCGCTCGATGAGATAGTAACCGGTTACCTGCTGGCAGAGGCTGCGGTATGACTCCAATGCCGGGGCGACCTCAACGGCATCGTCAAGCAGAGCTTCCAAATCGTGGATCTTCTTGAGTTTCCACCGTGTAGAAAGAAGGTACCCTTTTAGATATTTCTCGAGGGCCTGCTGAAGATGAAAGGCGGCATCTTCTAAATCGCCTTCTTCTAAACGCCGCCTAACCCGCTTAAGATCCTGGTGAGCTTTTTGAAGCCAATCCGCAGGGTAACCGAACGCCTTACGGTCTGGCATAGAGAACTTTTCCCGAACGGAGGATGTCGGCCAAAAACTGGTCGCCTCGGGCCAAACGCTGGCTAAGCTCTTGAGGTGTCACGACAATCGGATCAAAGGGGATACCCTTTCTCCACCTCGATACCAGAGATCTCACTTCCACCAGGCGCCGGAAAAACGGCTGGTTGGTCTTCTTAACAATTAAAAGATCGATGTCGCTTCCAGGTTTAAGGCGTCCAGTAGAGGAAGACCCAAACAGAACGATCTTCTCTGGTTGGTACCGTTCCCTCAGGATCTGCTCAATAAGTCGAATCGCCTTGTGGCGGATACTTTTTTGCTTCATTGCAAGCTCCCTGATAGATTCCAGAGTTTATTATACCAGCCATGGGATAAAACTCGAGGCAGGAAGCGGATCTGCTTACGCGGCGGTGAGGAAGGCCTCGACTTGCTCTTCGAGTCCGCTGGAGAGGTTCCGGACGCCTAATGCCCGAAGCGCCTCAAGGAACCAGGAGAGGGTATAGCGATCGATTTCTCTAATCTCAAAATCTCTGGGCAGGTCAGGAACATCGAACCTGGCCATACCGAGGGCCAGATCGTGGCTGGCCTCGTCCCCTCGGGTGTAGGTGCTCACAAAATCCTGAAGCAGCCGGCCAACCGGGCCAGGCAAGCCAACTTGTGCCTCGGCCAACTCTCCCGCGGTCGCCACTCCAACCGCTTCAATGGGTAGACTTGGATCTTTAAGCTTAAGCTGCAGCGCCAAGCTCAAGAGATTCAGCACCTCTGGATTTCCCTTGCCGGTATCCACAATGAACCGCATCGGCGCAGTCCCCTGCCCTGCCGGCTCAATCCGCGCCGCCAGCGCCTCGGCCAACGCCTCCACCCCCGGCACCTCCTTAACCGCCGTGGCCACCCCGCCCTCCTCCAACCCAGCGGTGGACTCTTGGATCGCCTGAATCTCTTGGGTCCAACGCTCGGCCTTGGACTGCCTCTGGTCGTCGCTCAAGCCGCGAACGTTGGGCAGATTCTCAATGGAGCCGCCGAACCATTCCACCAACGCCTTCAGGTTCTCTTTAGGAAGTTGCGCCTCGGCAAAAAGATCCGGGCCGGCAATAAGCACCGCACTGCCATATAGGATCATGGCTTCAATCCGAATTCTCTCCTTGTTCTCCACAACCTTCCCTGCGACGGCGCCGGTGAGGGTGTCTAGACCGACCACCCTCACGTGGAGCGGGACCTCGAAACCGGAACCTTTCACTTGCTCCGGCTCCAGAGTTTCGAACAGCCGTTGTCCCTCCGTTACCACAATAAGATCCAGATCTCCCTTGCCGGGGGCCGCTGTTCCAAAAACTTGGCTGCCAAGCGCAAACAGACTCACCGGCCGAGCGATCCCTAGTTTCTGAAGGGCCTGCAGGAAAGCCGGCAGATTCTTCTTGAGGACGTTGAGGTTCTCCAACGTCTTAGCTTGCGCCGGCGCCCCCCCGCCGGCTCCTTTCGAAAGAGCTTTCCAGAGCCAATTGCGCGCATAAAGTTGCTCCAGGGTAGAGGAGTCCGATGCCAGAACGGGCGAAGGGGGTATTGTCTTTGGGATGGTCATCTGCCAGTTGGCCAGCTTATCGGGCACAAGGATTCTTTTATCGGTACGCGGCGAAGAACGCCTCCATGGCAACCACCTGCTGGCGCCCCGCGCCAGGAACGTAGGGGGAACCTCTGGAGCGGGCCCTTCTACTACAAGCTCAACCCGCTGGGGCGAATCAACAACGTAACCACCAGAACTACCACTATAGATGTCGCCAATCTCATAATGGCCTCGTCCAGGAATTACCCGAACCACGAAATTCGGATGCTTTTCATGTAAAGACAAAGCCCTTTCAATTAACCGGGATATTTCTCCTTCTGAAATTTTGCCCCAGTCTAGTTCCAGTTCGCTACCCATCCTCAATAAAAGCGTCAATGCCACAGCAAACTGTTCAGGTATGCGAGTGGCCCTGGCTGCGGCGGGGAGGCCGTACTGGAGGGTGTGGTAGGGATCAATCTTCTGTTCCGCCAGGCGGGTGGCCAGGGCCAGGAGATCGGAA
>CAYJSX010000043.1:0-9207 GCA_964372575.1 uncultured Planctomycetia bacterium | reverse complement strand
ACCGCCAGCCCCCCGATAAAGCCGCCCATCGATCACCAGCCCCCCTCCCACCCCTGTCCCCAGCGTGATACAGATGAGGTTTTGAGCGCCCTGGCCAGCACCGTATCGCCACTCGGCCAGCGTCATGACGTTGACATCGTTATCCACAAAAACCGGCAGGCCAAGCTTCCTGGCAAGTCTCCTTTTAAGAGGAACCTCGCGCCACCCCGGCAGATTCACACAGGAGCCCACGACCCCCTCTGGGGTGCGAACCAATCCTGGTAGGCCCACCCCCACCGCCTGCACAGAATCTTTCCTTCCCCTGAGCAGGCCGCGCAGCGCCTCGGCGATAAGAGATTCCATTCGATCCGGCGAGGCCGAGGGGCCGGTGGGCAGGGACAGCTCTGCCAGCAGCCGGGGCCCTTGAACCAGACCCGCCTTCAGGAAGGTTCCGCCGATGTCTATTCCAACGAAGGCTTTCTTAGACCAACGCAGCATCGTTAGAGCAATCTATCACAGCCCGCTTCATCAAGCCACGACTTCAGGGAGCGAACATCGTGGGCAACCTTCCTACTGAGTGACGGTTCGATTTCTTCCCAAGGCCTTGGCCCGGTACATCGCCTGGTCTGCCTTTTCAATCACACCTTCAGCGCTGGCGGCGTCTGCGGGAAAAAGGGCGACCCCAATGGAAACGGTCATGCCGATCTTTTCATCGTAAGCGGGCAGGGGTGCCCCGCCGATCGTCTGACGGATTCGATCGGCCACCTGAACCGCCAAGGCGCGGTGGGCCTCCGGCAGGGCCACCGCGAATTCCTCTCCGCCGTACCGGCCCACCAAATCCACCTCCCGCACCGACCGGGCGAGCAGGCGCGCCACCTCTTTTAAAACCACATCCCCCACCAGATGACCGTAGGTGTCGTTGACCCTCTTGAAGTGGTCCAGGTCCACCATCAGAAAGGCGAGCGTCAAACCTCTGCGCTGGCTCCTGGCCACCTCCTCGGTGAGCCGTTCCAGGAAGTAGCGCCGAACCCAAAGCCCAGTCAACGAATCGTGCGTGGCCGACTCCTGGATCCGCCGGTAAAGCCCCACCCGCCTTAGCCCCAGGGCCAGCTGCGCCCTGACGATGCCGAAGCGCTCTTCCTCCTCGGGCCCGGCGGAGGCAGGCAGCGCCTGCATCAATCGCTCCATCGTCACTTCTCCCTTTTCCAGGTGGGCCCGAACCGAATCCAGACACGCCCGACGCAGGGGTTCAGAAAGGCGCGGCAGTTCCGCCTCCAAGGTCTCCTGGGTGATCTTCAGGGCCTCCACCAGATCCAAGGTTCCCAGGAAGCGTTTGGAAAGACCGTAAAGCTCAACAATCGTGGAGATCTCCCTTTCTCGAGTCCGGATGGCCGCCGACCGTTTATCTCTCTCTTCGGTCAAGGCCTGGGCCTGCCTCATCCACTCGCCCCCTCGAGCCACCCCCTGGGCCTGTTGGGCCTGTCTCTGACACTCCTTGACCCAAAAGAGAAACGGGACCACCGCCAGAGAGATCCAGCTTCCCGCCAACCAGGGGATGGAGGCCGGATCCCTGCTTAAGGAGACGCTTGCCAAAGAGCCGCCGAGGGCCAGAAGCCAAGAGGCCCAGCTGCCCCAAAGAAAACCAGCACCGGCCACCGGGATCACCAGGGCCGAGACCCAGGGCCCTGACTGGGAGGGATTCCCAAAGGCCCCGGCCAGGGCAAGTAACCAAGCCATGGGCGTAAAGATCTTTAAGAGGCGCACACCCGATTCCTCCCCTGGGCCTTCGCCTGGTAAAGTCTTTCGTCGGCCTTCCGGAGCAGAACCTCCGGCGTGGATCCCTCCTCCGGGAAGGCGGCGACCCCGATGGAGACGGTCGTGCTGGTGCGGATGCGCCTGAACTCAATCTCGGTCTTCTCCACGCGAGCCCTGAGGACCTCGGCCTTCTCGCAGGCCTTAGCAAAGGGGCCAGGCACCAGCAGGACAAACTCCTCTCCGCCAAACCGGGCCGCCAGCCCATCCGGGGGGGCCGCCTGTCCGACCATCCGTCCCAGCTCCATCAGAAGCTTATCGCCGGCGGTATGACCAAAGGTGTCGTTGTAGACCTTGAAGTGGTCGATGTCGAGCATCAGGATGGAGAAGGGCTGACGAGATTCTCGACGGCGGTCAAGCTCTTGGGCCAGGCGCTTCTCAAAGACGCCGCGCAGGGTCAGTTGGGTCAGGTCATCGGTCACCGCCAATTGGGCGGTCCTTTGGTAGAGGCGGCTGTTCTCGATGCCGAGGGTGGCCAGGTCGGCCCCGATTCGGGCCAGGCGCAGGTCCTCTAGGGCCAGTCCGCGCGTTTTCTCCGATTCCACCCTTAAGACCCCCAGGGGCCGATCGCCGCTTATCATCGGAACGGCCAGCAGCGCTCCCAGGGGGCGGCCCAGCTCGTCGGGGGAAACTTGAGGAAAACGGAAATCCTTGGACGGCTCCTCCACCAGCAGGGGCTGCCCCTGCCGCATCACCCACCAATCAAAGGGATCGCCGGTCTTGGCCTTGATCGTTACCTTCTGGCCCCTTTGCCAGACACTCCTCAACTCCAACGCCAATCGCTCCGGCTCCACCCCATAGAGCAGGACGCGGTCCGCCCCTTGGATGAGACGGCCCATCTCCCGGCCAAGGCAAGCGAGAAGATCCTCCAGGGGAAGGATGGAACTGAAGGAATTGGCGATTCCCCGAAGGAGCCGATACCTCTCGTGGCGCTCTCCCAAGCCGGCTTGGTACTCCCTGGCATGGGAAAGCTCTTCCTCCAAGGCATGGAGAGATTCTTCCAGCCGGTCGGCCTTGAGCTCTTCCTGCCGCAGACGCGTTAGCCCCGCGGCCTCGCCCAGTTGAAGGATGACGCCTAAGGTGAGAAACTCAACGGAAATCGCGGAGAGGGCATAAACTCGGGTGGACACCGCCGTCAAGACGAGGATCGGCACACCCAACACGATCAGGATCTTCGCCCAAAAACTCCCGACCCAGAACCAGGTGGCCACCAGCAGAGGAAGGGCCATCTGGAGAAGCCCAGGCAGGATAAAGGCAGAAGAGCTCAAGGAAGCTAGACGACCGCCGCCTCCGTGTGGAGATCAAAGAAATGGACCTTGGACATGTCGAAGACCAGGTCCATGTCTTGGTTAATCTTGGGCCGCTCGTGCCCGCCGACCCTCGCCACCAGGGGACGATTCCCCAGCAGAAGATGGAGATAGACCTCCGCCCCCAGCGGCTCAACCACCTCCACCATGGCTGTTACGGTATTTTCCGGCGGGGCGTACTGAACAAAGAGCTTGTCGTAGATGTCTTCGGGCCGGATCCCCATGAGGATCGGCTGGCCCTCATACCGGGCGAGCTTGGGCACTTGGTCATCCACCATCTTCACCCGGTGGCTGCCTTCCTCGAAATACCAGCGGCCGTTTTTCCGGATGACCCGGCCAGGGATGAAGTTCATCTGCGGAGAGCCAATGAAGCCGGCCACGAAGCGGTTGACCGGATGGGCGTAGAGGGTCGCGGGGTCGGCGACCTGCTGGATCAGCCCCTGGTGCATCACGGCGATCCGGTTGCCCAGGGTCATCGCCTCGGTCTGATCGTGGGTGACATAGATCATCGTCGACTTAAGCCGCGTGTGGAGCTTGTTGAGCTCGGTGCGCATCTGGACCCGCATCTTGGCATCCAGGTTGGAGAGGGGCTCATCGAAGAGGAAGACCAGGGGCTTTCGCACGATGGCCCGGCCCAGGGCAACCCGCTGCCGCTCTCCGCCCGAGAGCTCCTTGGGCCTGCGGGCGAGGTGCTTCGAGATCCCCAAGATCTCGGCCGCCTCCTTGACCCGGTTGGTGATCTCCCCATCCGGGTACCCCTTGAGCCGCAGCCCGAAGGCCATGTTCTCAAACACGCTCATGTGGGGATAGAGGGCATAGCTCTGAAAGACCATGGCGATGTCCCGGTCTTTGGGGGGGACGTCGTTGACCCGACGGTTTCCGATGTAGATGTCGCCGGAGGTCACCTCCTCCAGCCCCGCGATCATCCTCAAGGTGGTCGATTTCCCGCAGCCGGAAGGCCCCACCAGAACCACAAACTCCTTGGACTGAACCTCCAGGCTCACCCGGTCCACCGCCAAGACGCCCCCGGGCTGATAGACCTTGGTGACCTCCTTGAGCCGAACCTCGGACACGGGTCCCCTCCTTACGAAGGTTTGAAATAGTCCAGCAGCAGCGCCAGGTTCCCCTTGAGCTGCTTGCGGTGGACCACTTGATCAACCAGGCCGTGCTCCAGGAGAAACTCCGAACGCTGAAACCCCTCGGGGAGGCGCTGCCGGATCGTCTGTTCGATCACGCGGGGGCCAGTAAACCCGATCAGGGCCCTGGGCTCGGCGAGGATGAGGTCTCCCAGCGAGGCGTAGCTGGCCATGACGCCGGCCATCGTGGGGTTGGTCAAAACCGAAATAAACGGAATGCCGGCCTCATGGAGGCCTGCCAGGGCCACCGACGTCTTGGACATCTGCATGAGGGAAAACATCCCCTCGTACATCCGGGCCCCTCCGCCCGAGGCCGAGACCAGGACCAACGGGATCTTCAGCCGCATCGAACGCTCGATGGCCCGGGTGATCTTCTCCCCCACCACCGAGCCCATCGAGCCCATGATGAAGCGGGAATCGGTCACCCCAAAGATCACCCGGTGCCCCTCGATCTTGCCTTCTCCGATCACCGCTGCCTCGGGCAATCCGGTGGCGGCCTGGTCGAGCTGAAGCTTCTGCAGGTAAGTCTTGGGGCCTTTGAATTCCAAGGGGTCGACCGAGCGCAGCTGAGAGTCAAACTCCTGAAAGGCGCCGCTGTCGACCAACTGCTGAATCCGCTCGCCGGCGGCCAGGGTGAAGTGGTACTGGCATTTGGGGCAGACCTTGAGGTTTTCCTCCAGGACCTTGTTGTAGATGATCTCTGAACATTCCTCGCACTTGGTCCAGAGGCCCTCCGGGATCTCCCGCTTCCGGATGCGTACCAGAGTGTACTTGGGCTTCCCAAAAAGCGCCATGACTCTACTTCCTCTGGAAGAGGGGGGTGTTGGGGGGGGTGGGAAATCCCCCCCAACGAGACCGATGGCCTTTGCCGGATGGGGGAGGGTTGAGGGGGAAACCAGGCAGTGGTTTCACCCTCAGAGAGAGTTCCGACCGTCGAACGTCAGACGCTGCCCCAGTAAGCTGCTTAAGAGCGCTGGACGGTGATAATTCTATTGGTTCGGGCACGGTAGGAACTCTCAAAATTTGTACTCCACCAAGCCGGCCAGCGGCTTGGGATAAAAGTAGGTGGTCTTCCCAGGCATCCTCCGCCCGGCCCTGGCCCAGGCCAGCACCCGCGTAAGATCTGGCGGCTGCATCACGAAAAGAGCCCCTTGAGCCCTCTTACGAATCCACGCAGCCGCCCCCCGGAGATCCTGGGTGTAGGAAAGCTCCCTGGTCCGGCCCAGCCATCGCGGGAAAATCTGGCCGTGCACCCATTGGACGTCCAGCGAGGGAGCCGCGGAAGAGGAGTTCGGAGTCAGGAGAAACCCTCCCCTGTGGCCTGCCCCGTACAGCCCCACCGCCACCTGGCCTCTGTGGGCGAAGAGGGAGAGCCGGCTGGTAAGCTGCCTCAAGCTTAAGCCGCCCTCGAGCTGCCCATGGCCCTTGATCGCGGCGAGGAGCCTGGTCACTTTTCGTCGCGGCAGGCGAGGGACCAACCGGTGGGTCGGCAGAAGACCAGGTTCAACGCTGCCGGCGCAGGCCAGGTAGAACATCGCGAACTGGTAGGGGCGGGGAGCCCTGCCGCTGGGATCTCGGCGGCTTCTTCGCCGGAAGTAGGCGAGGGCCGCCTCAAACCGATGATGGCCGTCGGCGATGATCATCTCTTTGGGCCTTAAAAAGGCCGCCAGCCTCGCTATCCAGGGGGGATCGTCCAGCCGCCAAAGGCGGTGGGAGACTCCATCTATACGAAGCGAAACGATCGGCCGGCACCTCTGACAGGCCTGACGGATCCTCTCCTCATAATCCCCCAACGGATCCGGAATCAATCCGAAGATGGGAGACAGCGAGGCCTGCACGGCAGACAGCAGCCGGATTCGATCCAGCTTGGGTTGTGGGCGGGTTGCTTCGTGCGGATAGACACGGGGAGAATCGAGCCGCACCAGGGCAATTATCCCCCAGCGCCGATGCACCTTGCCGCCTAAGGAATATTCCTGAAGATAAGGATAAACGCTCGGGGTGTCGTCTTGCCGAAGGGTGCCTTCTTTCATCCACCGCGCCAAGGTCCTTTGGGCCCGGATATAGCGGTTGTCCAAGGGTGTGTCTCGTGGGCGGCCTTTGCCAAAGACGACCCTGACAAAGTTGTAGGGGTGCTGGCGGTAGTATTTGCGCTGGCCCTCGGGGGAGATGATGTCGTACGGAGGCGTCACCACCTTGGCCAGCGACCCCACGCGGGAGGGCTCGTACCTCAAGCCCTTAAACGGCGCAATGACGGGCACGGTCTTCGGACGTCTCGTAATCGGTGAACAAAAGCGGCAGGATGATGTCGCTCGTACAGCAGGGCACCATGACCGACGCCACGAGGAGCAGAAAAACCAGGGCCAAGAGCTTGAGCCAGTCGGCGATCCCGAAGGAGACCAGATACAGCATCGAGGCCATGCTGGATAAGAGGACGTGGGCCCCATGCGAAAAGAGGGTTGAACGAGTGATCGGCGGCAGGGCAAAGCCGACCGCGATCCCTCCCAGGACAAAGGTCAACACCAAGAGGGGGTGCTCCAGAAGACACACATGCAGGATGGTCCCTGCCCCCATCCACTGTCCACCCGCAAAGGGGAAGAGGATGTCACTGGCACTGCAGGGGATCACCGTTCCAAAAAAACCGACCCCGATCGCCTTCACTACCCGGCGCTCATGCCTCCAGAACATCTCGGTGGTCGCTATGGCGGAAAAAAAGAGGTGAAGGAAGTGAAAAGAGTGAAAGAGGTTCGCAGAGGCTTTCGGCAGGAGCGCTTCGCGCTGGGTGAGGCTGGCGGCGAAGGTCACGGCCCCCAAGGCCGCCACCCCCATGAGGGCCGCGAAGATGGTGTACGGCAGGTGCTCCCGGAGTTCTGAAAGAATATGTGAATAGCGCCCCGACGTCACGGCTTCCCCTTGGAGCTAGAGGAAGCACAAGGGCCTTGGCAAGTGGAGGGAGCTGCCGGTTTGGTTTCCGCTGACGGCTTAGACTCCGATGCCGGCTTGGACTCCGCCGCGGCCTTCTTCTTGTAATCGCCGGAGCGGTGATCGGTGATGTAGAAGCCGGAACCCTTAAACAACAATCCCGCCCCCGCGGAGATCAGCCGCTTGGCCGGGCGCCTGCACTTGGGGCAGGCCGAGGCAGACCTGGCCTTGATCGATTGGACCCGTTCAAACCGATGGCGGCAAGCCGAACATTCGTACTCGTAGGTAGGCATCGCTACTTTTTAAGCCACTCCTTTACCTGCTTCCAGAACTTCTCAACCCCGGGAAAAAGATGATCATCACGGATACGGGAGAATTCCTCCAGGAGTTTCCTTCCCGCAGGAGTCAGGCGGCTGGGAATCTCCACCCGAATCCGAACGAGCTGGTCTCCGCGGCCGCGTCCTCTTAGGGAAGGCATCCCCCGGCCCCTGAGGCGAAAAATCGATCCTGGCTGGGTGCCGGCTGGAACCTTCATGGAGACGGTTCCCTCCAGGGTCGGCACAGAAAGGTCGCAACCCAGGGCCGCCTGAAACATGCTGATGGGAACCTCGCAGGCGAGGTCCTCTCCATGCCGCTCGAAGAGGGGATGGGGCTTAAGCTGAATGTGCACGTACAGATCCCCAGGAGGGCCGCCCCGGACACCTGCCTGGGCCTCCCCAGAAAGCTTGAGTCTCATCCCGGTGTCCACACCGGCTGGGACCCGAACGGTCAACTTACGGGTCTGCAAGGTCCGGCCCTCCCCGCGGCAGGCGGGACAAAAATCCCGGATCACCTGCCCTTGCCCCCGGCACCGGCGGCAGGTGGTGGCCATCGTGAAAAATCCGGAGCTCATCCGAACCTGTCCCTGCCCTTGGCAGTCCGGACAGGTCACGCGGCTGGTCCCTGCCCGGCTGCCACTACCCGAGCAGGCGCTGCAGCCTTCCATCCGCTGATAGGTTACCGGGGCCTCGACGCCGGTCAAGGCCTGGGCCAGATCAAGCTCCAGAACCACCTCTTGGTCTTCCCCGGCGGCAGCCCCGCCGCGCCTCGCCCGAGACCGGCCCTGCGTTCCAAACATCCCGCCCAATCCAAAGGAGGAAAAGAGATCCTCCAGTCCGCCAAAGAGATCGGAGATGTCGTCAAAATGGGTGAAATCTTCCCAGGTGAAGTTGCCGTGGCGGAAGGCCCCCTCCACGCCGCTCATCCCGAACTGGTCGTAGGTGGCCCGCTTCTGGGAGTCGCTCAAGACCTCGTACGCCTCTGAGATCTCCTTGAAGCGCTCCTCCGCCTCCTTCTTGTTCTCTGGATTGCGGTCCGGATGGTGCTTGAGGGCCAATCGGCGGAAGGCCTGTTTGATCTCCTCCGCAGTGGCCTGGCGGCTGACCCCTAAGGCCTCGTAATAATCCCTCTTGGCTACCGGCATCTACTGTTTTTTTTCGTCGTCCACCTTGAACTCGGCGTCGATCACATCCTCCTTCTTCTCGGGCTTTGGGGAGTCCTGCGAAGAGGCCCCTGGGTCGTCATCCCGCCGGGGGCTGGCTTGAGCCCCTTTGGCCTTGGCGGCGGAAGTGCGGTAGGCCTCTTCGGCCAGCTTGTGGCTGGCCGCCATGAGCTCTTCGGTGGCCTTCTGGATGGCCGGGAGGTCCGACCCCTTGAGGGCCTCCTTAAGGGTTTTCAACTTGTCCTCCACCTTCGCCCGGTCGGCCGCCGAGACCTTCTCGCCAAACTCCTTGAGACTCTTCTCGGTCGCGTAAGCCAGGGTATCGGCCTGGTTCTTGATCTCGACCCCCTCCTTGCGCTTCTTGTCGGCCTCGGCAAAGCGATCGGCCTCCTTGACCATCCGGTCGATCTCATCTGCAGCGAGCTTGTGGGGTGCGGTGATCCGGATTGACTGCTCCTTGCCGGTTCCCCGGTCCTTGGCCGAGACATGGACGATCCCGTTGGCGTCGATGTCAAAGGTCACCTCGATCTGCGGCACGCCGCGCGCCGCCGCCGGAATCCCCACCAGATCGAAA